>JBCBCD010000029.1:0-17618 GCA_038530915.1 Bacteroidota bacterium | reverse complement strand
TGAGCTTTTTGCTTGGTCTCTTTTTCAAACTCTAAGCCTTGTTTGGCATCTTCAAATAATTGCTTGATGGACCTTAGTTCAGGTCGCCCCAGGAAGATCTCACCTAAAAAATCATACGTCATTTGAATAACCACCTGACTACAATAAACATCCGTTGTAAAGCCATGTGGTAGATTAGAACCAAACATCACCAGATCGTTTTCTTTATAGTCAGAAATTTGGTTGCCTACAAAACGTCGTCCACTACTTTTCATAGTGTAACAAATTTCAATCTCAGGATGAAAATGCCATGCCTGACTCAATAGAGGTCTACTCTCTCGATTGACAATTTTCGCATTGAAAGATCGCTCTGCTGGTTCGATTATTTTTTCATACTCCGGCTTCATATGTACAATAATAATTAATTAAGCACAAAAACAGCAATTTTATTATAGAATAGTGTCAGTATTGAATAGTTTGCTATAGACAACGCACTGTTTCCCAATGTAATTTTGTAAACGAAGCCATGGTCAAAATTTATTTGTAAAATTTAAATTATTTGCAATTATTATTATGAAACAGTCGATACCTTTCCTAACCAAAATTATATATTGCCTATTACTTTTTTGTATTTCCTTTGGAATGACCTATGCTCAAGGTAGTCTTTCCGGAAATGTAAAAGATACTGATGGTGAAGCACTTATAGGTGTAAGCATTGTAATTAAAGGCTTAAATACAGGTACAGTTACAGACTTCGATGGTAACTATGAAGTTGAAGTACCTACCGGACCCCAAACCATTGTATATTCTTATGTAGGTTTTGCTACCTATGAAATGAACATTACCATAGAAGATGGTACAACTTATACACAAGATGTTGTACTTAAGCCTGATAATCTTTCATTAGATGAAATAGTTATTACGGGTACATTCACTGGCAGGACGCAAAAGGAATCTCCTATGTCCATTACCTTGATCAATGCTGATCGATTACAGCAATTGAGCAGTAATTCACAAGCAGATATCTTACGTACGATCCCTGGCATCACAGCAGAAGGTGGCGGTGGTGAAGTAGCGACCAATGTGTTTGTAAGAGGAATGCCTTCTGGTGGTCAGTATCAGTTTACACCTTTACAGGTAGACGGTTTGCCTGTAATAAGTACATTTGGGTTGAATTCTTCAGCTCACGATGTCTACTTCCGCAATGATATTGGCATTCGCAACCTTGAATTTGTCAGAGGAGGATCTTCTACCCTCTTTGGTGCAGGTAGTGTAGCAGGTATTGTTAACTACACCAGCGTTACGGGTTCTGCTCAACAGGACAATAAATTACAAATGGAATGGGCACAAGATGGCCGTATCAAGGTTGATTATCTTACTTCAGGTCCACTTAGTGAAAACTTATTTTATGCTGTTTCTGGAACTTACCGTTATGATGAAGGTCCATTGGAAACAGGATTACCAACCAGAGGATATCAATTGAGAGGTAATATTAAAAAGCTTTTCAATGATGGAAAAAGCTCCTTTACCCTGTATGGGCAATACATCAATGACAAGGTTCAGTTTTACCTACCTTACCCATTGGCTAATGACAATGGACAGCGCGAAAGACCCATTGGTAATGATGGAGAAACGATTTACACCATGCTTACCGGACAGGCAAAGGACTTTTCTTTTGACACTCCATTCGGCAGATTCAAATCTCCTATTGGTGATGGTGTAAGTACACAAGGTGGTTATATTATGGCTGACTTAAAGCACTCTTTTGGCAATGATTGGAGACTTTCTGCCAAAGCAAAAGCAGCCAATTACAACCACTGGTTCAATCTATTCCTGGATGGTGATGGCGTACATAATGTACCCGAAACGCAAGCTTCTTATCTGGCAGATAGAAACTTACCTGCTAATGCAAGCTTTACCTATGTGGATGATGGCACTACTCTTGCTTCAGGCGACCTGCTTTTCCAAAACAGGATATTAGACAGAGAGCGTCCAATGAGAGAAATGGTCGGTGAAGTATACTTGACTAAAAGCATAGGAAACCATAACATCAGTTTTGGTACATTCTTATCAGATACCAGAGCAGAAGACAACAACTGGATTTCTAATTATGTAGGTGATTTCAGAAATGCACCACGCATGGTCAATGTAGCCTATACGGATGAAGCAGGTAATCCGGTTAGTTTTTCAACGGGTGGTTTTATATCTGGAAACCAGACTGCCAATAGATACCACGAGAGTAGCAAAGTAGCTTTCTTTGTAGGAGACGAGATCAAAGGAGAAAGATTCAATTTTGACATCGGCTTACGTTGGGAAAGAGCGTCAGGTATCATCAGTAGAGAAACGGGAGTAGGAAGTAATACTTTCCAAAAAGGAACAGTTTCAACGAGTGATGTAGCAGTAGCACTTGCTGGCTTGTACAAGCTGAATAGCGATATGAACTTATACGCCAACTTCTCCAGAGGTTTCTTTTTCCCTCAGCTTAGATCTGTTTCTTTTTCAGCACCCGGACGTCCACAGTCGTATGAGCCAGAAACAGTCATTCAAGGAGAATTGGGTTTAAAATATGCTAAGAGTAGTTTTTCTGCTACTGCTGCTATCTTTTTTGTCAACTTAAGTGATCGTAGAAATGTAGATTTCATCAATGATCCGAATAATCCTGCGAATGTAATCGAGGAAGTTAGATTACAAAGCACACGTACTGCCGGATTAGAAGCTACTATCAATTATACATTGGCTAAAGGTCTGAACCTGTATGGAAACTTCACCTTCCAGGACCATGAATTCACTAAAGTAGAAGGCAATGCTGAGCAAGAAGGCAATGAACTGCGTCGTCAACCTAATGTGATGGGTATGGCTGGTTTGAGCTATAATGGTGGTGGCTTTGATGCTAATGTTTCCAGCAATTTCATGGGTAGCAAGTTTGCCAATGATGCGAATACAGTAGAATTGGATGGTTTCAATATTGTACGCTTAGATGCAGGATATAAGTTTAGCTTAGGAGAAGCGAATGAGACCTTGCGTTTGGGTATCTCAATATTCAACCTGTTTGATGCGGATGGTGTAACGGAAGGCTCACCAAGACAGGGTGATGCTCAAACTGGAACCAGTGCCTTTTTTGTAGGTCGCCCTATATTACCAAGAAGATTATTCATACGTGCAGCTTTTGATTTTTAAATTGACGTAGACTTTGTATAAAGGGGCTGTCTAGTGCTTCTGATTCAACAGCCCCTAACAGCTTATTTGTGTTATTCCAGAAAGCACTAATTTTAGGGATTCCAATACAATACGTTGACTACTTTATTTTAACCAGTATGCAAACAAAAGACATAGTAAGTGAAGCCAAACGAATATTGACCCTCAACTGGAAAGATGGGTTTACCATACCAACTGATAAGCTTTATCCATTTCAATGGAATTGGGATTCGGGTTTTACAAGCATTGGTCATAGTTATTTCAGTATCGACTATGCCATAAGAGAGATGAAATCTCTTTTTTCCAGTCAATGGGAAAATGGAATGATTCCACACATCGTTTTTCACAGCGAAAATGAAAAAACCTACTTCCCTAACTATGATTTCTGGGAGTCTAATGTAAATCCTGGTGCCCCACAAAAACCCAAATCGTCAGGCATTACACAACCTCCAGTACATGGCTTTGTTATTGAAAATTTGCTGGAGAAGTTTCCCGATGATGAGCAGATTATAGCTTTTGTAAAAAACATTTTTCCAAAAGTTGTCAAGTACCATCGCTTCCTATATACCTACAGAGATCCTGAAAGAGAAGGGCTGATGTTTATTTTTCATCCCTGGGAATCGGGACGGGACAATTCTCCTTTATGGGATGAATCTTTAGATAGAATAACCTTCGAAAAAGGCAATATTCCTGAATACGAGAGAAGAGATACAAGTTTGGCACCTTCTGATGAAAGACCTACTTCTTATCAGTATGATCGGTATGTTTATTTATTACAACTAGGAAAAAAATACCAATACGACCAGGAAGGGATTTTTAAAGAAAGTCCATTTTTAATTCAGGATACTTTGATGAATGCTACTTTAATACAGTCCAATCAGAGCTTAATCAATATTGGAAAGCGCTTTGGCTGGGACATAGCAGAACTGGAAGAATGGCAACAGCAGTCCATCCCCAAGTATAGAGAAAGATTATGGCATTCTGAGATGAATACTTTTGCTACTTATGATATTCGAGCAGGGCATCTAATTCCACACAAAGAAATTGGAGGTTTATCTGCCTTATATGCAGAAGTACCTACACAAGAACAAGCAACACACTTAAATAACTACTTAAAGTCCTTACACGAAAGAGGCTATTACATCTGTCCTAGTTTTGATGTAGATAGTCCATTATTTGATTCAAAAAGATATTGGCGTGGTCCGATATGGTCACAAATGAATTGGCTCATTTATCAGGGATTAAAGAAGTATGGATTTACAGAGACCGCACAAATAGTCAAATCGGACTTAATCGAACTAGTAAGCAAATTGGGCTTTTATGAATACTATGAAGCCCAAAAGGCTTTGGTTGCAGATATGACCAGAGGATATGGGGGAGGTAATTTTTCATGGACCGCAGCTTGTACCCTTGATCTATTTAAAGAAACAGATTAAAGCTATGCTGAATTTCAATTTTTCAAAGCAATACATACTTGAAAATGAACTTGTGCAACTAAGTCCATTAGGGTTGGAGCATATTGAAAAGCTAATACAGTTTGCAAATGACCACAGCATATGGGTTTACTTTCTTGAAAAAGGCGATGGAAAGGAAGCCTTTTCAAGCTACATCAAAGATGCAATTGACAATCGAAAACTAGAGAAAGAGTATCCTTTCGTTATCTTAGATAAGCGTACACAACAATTCGTAGGTACAACAAGAATTTATGATGTGATTCCTGACCTACGAACGATAAAGATGGGACACACCTGGTTGGGTACAGCATTCCAGAGTACAGGCTTGAATAAGAATTGCAAGTATTTGCTTTTTGAATTTGCATTTGAAACGGTAGGTGCAGCAAGAGTAGGCTTTGGTGTACATGGAGAGAATACAAGAAGCCAAAGAGCTATGGAAAGTGTAGGATGCAAAAAAGAAGGAGTTTTAAGGAGTTTTTTACCAAAGATTCATGAAATAGGCAGAACCGATTTAGTATTGTATAGCCTTCTTCAACACGAATGGCTTGAAAAAGTAAAAGATGAACTTCAACAAAAAATGAAACTTAAATCTACATAAATGAATTTTCTCGACTACGCTGTTATCATCAGTTACATTGTTGGCTTTTTATTCTTAGGTAGATTGTTTAAAGACAACAAAGACAGTCAGGATTACTTTTTGGGTGGAAAAAACTTTGGTTGGTTTCCATTATCGATGAGTACCATTGCTACTCAATTATCTGCCATTAGTTTTATTTCTGCACCTGCCTTTGTAGGACTCAAGCAAGGTGGTGGTATGATGTGGCTCACCTATGAGTTTGCAGTTCCTTTGGCCATGTTGTTCCTGATGGTTTTTCTGATTCCTCCTATGTATAAAGCAGGTATAGTCAGTGTTTATGCCTATCTAGAAAAGAGATTTAGCAGTTCCACACGTATTCTATTAAGTGCTGTTTTTCAGATTAGTCGAGCTTTTGCTACTAGTGTAATGGTGTACACCATTGCATTAATATTGACCAGTGTAATGGATTTTCCTATGTGGCAAACCATATTGATCATTGGAGTAGTTACGCTGATTTATTCTTATCAGGGAGGGATGAAAGCAGTCGTTTATGGTGATATGATTCAGATGATTATTCTGTTTTTAGGGATCATCATTTGCCTTATTGCAGGTATTTATTATTTAGGTGGATGGGGAGAATTTATTGCCAATATTGACAGGAGTCGTCTACAAGCTGTCAATTTTCAATCTATGGGGTTGGAACAGGGTGATGAATTTGGTTTTTGGCCCATGCTTATTGGTGGATTCTTTTTGTATACTTCTTACTATGGTACTGATCAAAGTCAGGTACAGCGACTTTTTTCAGCTCAGGATATGGGGACTGTTAAAAAGACTTTGCTGTTCAATGGTCTATTGCGTTTTCCCATAACCTTCATTTACTGTCTAATGGGTTTAATAATTGGTACCCTAGCCATCACTCAAACCGGTTTTATGGAAAGCATTCCATCGGATAAGCCTGATTTAATGATCCCAATATTCATTAGAGATTATTTGCCTCATGGCGTAATAGGTATTTTGCTCGTAGCCATTTTTTCCGCAGCCATGTCATCACTTAGTTCAGCAATTAACTCGTTGAGTGCAGCTACTGTCGAAGATTTTTTCAATAGAGATAAAAACTTGCCCAACGATAAATACATGAAGTATTCCAGGTATGCCGCATTATTCTGGGGTACCATCTGTATCGTATTGGCTTTCTTTACAGGTGATATTGCCAAAACGGTGATTGAAGCTATTAATAAAGTAGGTTCTGTCTTTTATGGGCCAATATTAGCCACCTTTATAGCTGCTATTGCCTTGAAGCGTATAAATGCTATAGGTGCCAATATAGGTCTGATCACAGGTGTGGCAGTAAATGTATATCTGTGGTTGTTTGTACCGGAAATATTCTGGTTTTGGTGGAATGCGGTTGGAGCTGTGGTAACATTAGCAATGGGCTTAGTTGCTAGTTTGCTCTTCAAACAAAGTTCCAATGAGCAGTTTACCTTAGAAAAAGCCTGGGATTTTGATTTACCGAAGACGATAATTCTAGTGGTATTCTTCGTTTTAATTGTCGTGTTAAGTGTGAATGTACCGAATTTGTTTTAAGCAATTCATATGGGTACATCGGCTTCTATTTTAAATATTGATTATAAAGCCATGCAATTTTTGAACCACTAATTCCATCATGTATAAGTAGACGATATCGCAATACGGTAGGCTCGACATTTGAGAGACTAATGGCATCAGCCCCGGGATATGGATAAACCGCATTCTGCATGCTATTTTTGGCACGCAAAATCCATGGATTAGGGATTAGGGTAGCCAGGGTTTGTATTGTGGCTAAGAATGGTTAGACCTGCTGTTTGGTAAAAAAGAATAGTATCACCTCCTTCTAAGAGAAGCACACCATCCTTTTGAATATCAAGCTCAAGATTTTGTGCGAAAGCAGTAAAGCTAAAGAATAGAATCAAGAAGAAACTAGTGATATATTTCATTGAAAGCTAAATTAAAATATGGAGTGCTAATAATAAACTGATCATTCCAAACCAATTTAAGTAATGGACAAAAAATAAGCTCTAGGAAGAACTCTCTTTTAATTGACAACGGCTGTTGTCATACTTTTTTAAATAATTTTTAAGAACCTAGCTCATGCAACGGTGTTGCAGAATTGAAACAATAATTTTGAACCAAAGAACTTGTATAAAGAAGTATGGAAAAGTCAGCCAACCACAACTTAAAACGTAGAGAGTTCATTAAAAAGACCGCAGCTGCTGGTGCTTCAGGTCTCTTTATGGCTTCCCCATTTGGGAAACTTTTTTCAAACATGGAAGGTCCGGCAGATCTTGTTGTAAGAAATGCAAAGGTGACCACTATTGATCCTAAGTTGCCTTCAGCACAAGCTTTTGCAATAAAGGATGGGTTATACTACAGAGTAGGATCGAATGGTGCCATGGCAGATTTAATTGGCAGTGATACCAAGGTTATTGATGCAAAAGGCCATAGAGTAATACCTGGTCTTAACGACTCACATACACACGGTATCAGAGAGGGTCTACATTATGCTCTTGAACTACGTTGGGACTGGGTTGATTCAGTGGAAGAAGCATTGGCTATGCTTGCAGAGGAAGTAAAACACACTCCTAAAGGTCAATGGATTAGAGTAGTAGGTGGGTTTTCCTGGGAGCAATTCCGCGAAAAGCGCATGCCAACATTAGAAGAAATTAATAAGGTGGCTCCTGATCATCCCGTATATATTTTCTATCTATATGCTTATGGAATGCTCAATAGAAAAGCGGTAGAAACTCTAAACTATGACAATGAGCCTATTGACCTTTATTATAAAGGAAGAATAGAAAAAGATAAAAGAGGAAGAGCTACAGGTATTATCACTGCTGCACCTTCTGGTTTGATCATGTATAAAACATTGACCAAGCTGCCACCAAAAACGCAAGAGCAACAGATACTAGGTACAAGACACTTCATGAATGAAATGAATGTTTTGGGACTTACTTCTATTTCAGATGCCGGTGGTGGTGGTATGCAATATCCTGATGCATATGGTGTCATTCACGATGTACACAAGCAAGGCTTATCGACTGTACGTGTCGGTATCCATACTTTCCCTCAAGTAGGGGGACGTGAACTTGAAGACTATAAGAAATGGATTAAAACAGTTAAACCTGGTGATGGCGATGATATGTTGCGCTTCATAGGTGGTGGTGAAAATATTTGCTGGGCAGCATATGATTATGAGATTTTTGCTCAGGAGCGTCCTAACTTAGAAAAGAATGTTCGTGATGTAGCACTTCCAATTTATAAGTTATTGGCTGAAAACAATTGGCCTTGGAGACAACATATTACTTACAATGAGTCTGCAGAAATTTTGTTGGACATGTACGAGGAAGTAGCTGCAGCGGGTGATGGAACATTACCTAAAGGAACTTATATAGATCATGGTGAAACCTTCTCTGAAAGAACACTAGAGCGAATTGCAAAACTCAACCTGGGCATTGCTATTCAAAACAGAATTTGCTACCAGGCAGAAGATTTTGTTAAGAGATATGGTCCTGCTAAGCTTGCACAAACTCCACCTATCAAAAAAATGATGAAGATGGGAATTCCTGTGGGAGGTGGCACTGATGCAACCCGTGTTAGTTCTTACAATCCTTGGTATTCTATACACTGGTTGGCTACCGGAAAATCGAGAGGTGGTCGTCAAATGTATGGAGATGATAATATCCTTACCAGAGAAGAAGCCTTGGGTCTTTGGACGACCGGATCAGCTTGGTTTACAGGAGATGAAGGTCGCAAGGGTGCTATTCAGAAAGGACAGTTGGCTGACTTTACGGTTTTGAATCAAGATGTCATGGAAGTACCTGATGCATTAATCCCACGTACACATGCTAAGTTGACAGCTGTTAGTGGCAAGGTAGTTCATGCTTATGGCACATTTGAGAAATACGCACCAAAGGCTTTACCAGATGTTTCACCTAACTGGTCACCACTCTATCGAACTGGTGACTTTAGAAAATTATACTTAGGCTAATTTGATGCATTAAGAGCTAGAAAACACTTTTCGTTTTCTAGCTCTTTAACTACATGCTAAAGACTGTTAATATCAATTACTTCGAAGTTTCTAGCATCGAAGTAATCATCCAGTCCATAATCTGTATTGATGATGATTCCGCCCAAAAGGGTCACATGATCCACATGGAATTCATCCTTACATGACTTTAAATGCTCATGTACCTTTTTATCAATAACTTTATAAGTTGCTTCTGTAATAGCTTTCTGAGGGTTGTCGCTATTTAGTATTTCATCTCTATAAGGCAACAAACTCTCTTCCAATTTCATTTGCTGGTAATCATCTTCATTTATTACTGGCTTATAATTACTATCTTCAAACCTACTCAATGCAAGCATAAGAGCACCACATGAGTTACCTGTTTGCTCTTGACGTGGTCTATACATTTTACCCAATTTACCATCAAGTGTGATACCAATGTGTGGGCCATAAAATATAAATGCACTGCCTTCATCAGGAATATGGTGGGCAAAAGCTGTCATACCGGTTTGTCCAGTAAAAGGTATGCCCCCTAATCCTCCCATAATAAAGGGTCCAAATAAGACATTGAAGAAGGTGGTAGAAGGGATGTTAATGTCATCAGAACATACTGAAGTTGCCATTAAAACTTTAGAAATATCGATCTGATTTTCAATTTGCATTTTTCCAAGGTAGTGAATTGAGGTATCCTTGGCATCCATGGCATCTGGAAAGTTCTGTTTAACTATTTCTTCAAATTTTCTTTGTAACATAATTTAAGCTCAGTTAAATGTTTGATTTATAATTTGATTTTACTGTAGTGGATAACTCCTTTGGACCGGCCATTCATCATCATAACCACTTTTCCATCTCTGAGTAGCTAACTCTTCATCCGTAGCCAGACAAGCATCAAGTTGTGACCTTATTAGTGCTTCATCCATATCTTGCCCGATAAAAACAATTTCATTCCCACGATCTCCAAATGTTACGTCCCAATTCGATTCAATTTGTTTTTGATTTTCAACAAAAGCAAGATACCGAATGCGTTGTTCATAAGGCATACTACTCCACCAAACTCCTGCACTATCAGATCTTAAAGAACCTCCAGCCTGTCCCCAGATCAATGCTTGATCAGGTCGAGACGCCACCCAAAACAATCCTTTGCTACGGATAATATTACTTGGGAATTTGTGCTGGACATAATGCCAGAAGCGAACCGGATCAAATGGTTTTTTAGTGCGATACACAAATGAACCTATGCCATATTCTTCAGTTTCAGGTGTGTGCTCCTCTTTGTTGAGTTCTTCTATCCATCCTGCACTTTGCTCTGCTTCTTCAAAATTAAAGAGACCAGTGTTCAACAATTTATTAGGGTCTACTTTACTGAAACTAGATTCAATAATACGAGCAGATGGGTTCAATTTGTGAATTGCCGCTTTTAATATACCTAAATGTTCTTTTGTCACCAAATCTGTTTTATTCAGAATAATGACATTGGCAAATTCAATCTGATCTGTCAATAGATTTACAATGGTGCGGTAATCCCCTTCTATATCTGTAAGTTCTCGATCCATCAAAGTTTCAGGACTTCCAAAGTCCTTGAAAAAGTTGAACGAATCTACTACAGTAACCATTGTATCTACATAACTAAATCTGGAAAGGTCAATTCCACTTTCTTCATCTACAAAAGAAAAGGTTTGGGCTACTGGAATGGGTTCGCTAATACCAGTACTCTCGATAAGCAAATAATCAAATCGATTTTCTTTGGCCAAGCGCTCTACTTCTATCATTAAATCTTCTCTGAGCGTACAGCATATACAACCATTGCTCATCTCGACCAATTTCTCCTCGGTTCGAGAGAGCGTATTTTCATTCTTTACTAATTCGGCATCAACATTGACTTCACTCATGTCATTGACAATGACCGCTACTTTTAATCCTTCTTTATTGTGCAAAATGTGGTTGAGCAAAGTAGTTTTACCTGCTCCCAAAAAACCACTTAATACCGTTACAGGCAACTTTTTTGTTGTATTCATATTCTTTTTAGGTTTACTTCACATTCTTTCAACTGTTGAAAGAGTCTCTCTGTTTATATTTAAAATTTTAAAAAAGAATTGGTATCTATTCTTAATAAAAGTCTTTTTTCTCCAAGCTCTTCAATAGAAGGGCTTCGATGTAAAATAGGATTGGCACCAGGATATAAAGCTCCTTTCAAAATGACTACATCTCCTGTATTTACTTTCTGCACCTCTTGCAGATTAAGGAGTTTTTCTTGTCCTTCTTTTCCTCTTGGCAAATCGTTATGATTTATCACTTCGTCTGGTATCCATAATGTGCCTGGTCCAACATAAGTACAAAGTAACCTCAAATCATTAACGTCTGTATGAAACTTGCGGCACATATTTGTGCTTACAGTAGTGAATAATATACGAAATGAGGAAGATTCGGTCGTCTTTTCAAACAACTCTAATAAGTTGGATATGTCATCAAATAAGTGAGTACATTCTGAAAGCTTGTCATTAAAATGATCTTTTAACTTGGCCAAAATTTCATCTACCGATCCTTCCGCTCGGAACTTAATAAGTTGATTAGCAATTTGATCCAGTTCCTTATTTAAGGAGCTTATATCACGTTGATAGATTGAAATATTTTTGGATGTTAAATGAATGTCTTTTAACACTATAGCTTCACTACCGATGGCAGCATTCACATACTTACTTTCTGTTTGTAACATAATTGTGTTTTGGAAGGTTTATCTAAATAGCCAAAGAGATAGCTATACCCGAAATAAAACGTTCAGGTTCTTTTACCTACTTGCTTGTATCAAGTAATAAGTTAGCATACAAATTGTAATACATTATCTAATGCAACATTGTTGCAAATTAAGCAATTTATTTGTAAGATCAACAAGCTTAATTAAAGTAAATGCAGCGTCAGTATCTTTGTGAAAAATCACCTTAAAAACGCCATAGCTTCTTCTACCATTTTCTTGGAGCCAATCACAAAAGGAATGCGTTGATGGATATCAGTAGGAGCAATCTCCATTACTCGATTATGACCATCCCATGCAAGACCACCAGCTTGTTCCGCAATAAAAGCTAAAGGATTGCACTCATAGAGAAGCCGCAATTTACCATCCGGATATTTTCCGGGAGTAGCCGGGTAGAGGTAAATTCCTCCTTTGATTAGACTACGGTGAAAATCAGATACCAACGATCCGATATAACGAGAAGTATATTTTTCTGTTTTACAATGGGTGAGGTAATGCTGTATTTTTTCACTATATCTAAAATAGTGGCTTTCATTGATAGAGTAGATATCGCCTTCTTCAGGGAATTTCATTTTGCGATGAGAAAGGTAAAACTCCCCCAGACTGTTGTCATATGTAAAACCATTTACTCCATAACCGGTGGTATATACCATCATAGTAGACGAACCAAATAAGACATAACCTGCAGCTACCTGAGCCGTACCTGGTTGTAAAGCATCTTCTAAAGTCGGTACCGTACCCACTTCTGTTTTACGACGATAGATGCCAAATACAGTTCCTATGGGGACATTAACTTCGATATTCGAAGAACCATCCAGTGGGTCCATTGCGATGACATATTTCGCATTATTATTTCCTGTGAGCACCAATTCTTCTTTTTCCTCAGAAACAATACAACATACTTGTCCTCCTATTTTCAATGCTCTTTCAAAACGGATATGCCCTACTACATCCAACATCTTCTGATCTTCTCCTTGTATATTTTCGGAACCTGCCAAGCCCCCCAGGCCAATTAATCCAGCTCTATTGATTTCTCGACCTATAATTTTAGCTGCTAATGCAATATCTCTTAATAGACGTGATAACTCACCTGTTGCATATGGAAATTCATCCTGATTAAAGTCAATACAACGGTCTAAAGTGGTACCTATAGGAGCGGATAACTCCTTTATTTTGTCTTGCATAAGTTTTGGATATGAGTTCAGCCTAATGTACCACTATTAATTGTTTTCAAGGCTTAAATATTGATCAATTCTCACTCTTCTGGTTTCATTATTTGCATTTTCTACTGCTTCTAACATTTCATCCAATTGATCTCGATAAAATATTTTATCGCCCAAAATTACAGTTTCTATTTTTGTTGTATTTCTAATGTCTTCTAATGGATTCGCATTGAGTAGAACTAAGTCTGCAACATATCCTCGTTCTATTTTTCCACAGTTCTTTTTCATCCATTGTGCCGGCTTAAATGTGGCCGAACGCAAAACTTGACTTGGGCTCATTCCTTGCTGACTCATACTTACCAATTCGTTATGAAAAGAAAACCCAGGCACTGCAGTTGGTACATTGGCATCCGTACCAGCTATTATTTCTACACTGTATTCATTAAAAATTCTTACTAGCATTTGGTTAGCTTTAGCATAGGTTTTCCAATAGGCCTGATCATTGAAAAACTCTTCTTCTGATAATTTGGAAGAAGGTTTATATCGGTTGACATTGGGCAACCAACCTAATGCTCCTTTGGCAATAAAGGAGCCTTCCAAGAGGCCTGGATTGGCATATTTTAACTGCACACTTGCTAACTCTGCTTCAATATCTTTTCTTTGCCTGGCAAAACTCTCCATCAACCAAAGAGTAGTAGTAACTGATATGTTGGACGCTACTAATTTTTGAGCAATTTCTTCTCCACGCTTCTCTACATGAGCCAAAAACTCGTCCTTGTTATCCTTATGAACATATCCAAATTCTCTATTAAGATGCTTTACAAATTCTTCAATGTGAGCAATGTTTGTTTGATTAGAAGCCCATACATTTTCTAAGTCCATGCGAAGAGGGATATGTCCCGTCACCAGCCAGTCCAAGTCTTCAGCAGCTTTATTAATAGCAATATAACATTCTTCACTAAGGAAAGTGCCTATTTTCACGCCGTCATATCCTTCTTTTTTTAAGCCTTCTAAGACTCCTTTTGCCTCTTGCGGATTATTTAAAATGATATCTCCTTGCGTCCAATTTAGAAAGGCCCCTGCAAAAAAACCTTTACTCTGTATCTTGGTTGTAGTTACAAATAGATGAGGTCCTAAGCGCTTACCTGCTTCTATTTCATCTCGCCACCTTAAATGATAATCACTACCTTTCAATTCACCTACAGTAGTAATGCCGTTTGCTATATATAGCAATAGGTCGTTGGGACTTTGCCAAAAATGGATATGCTGGTCAATTAAGCCGGGTATTAGGTATTTCCCATTACCATCTATGATTGCAGTTCCTTCTGTTATCAATAGGCTATCGGCGACTATCTCTATTTTACCTTGCTTAATAAGAACGGTTTTATCATAGTATATGGAGTCTGCATTGGGTGAGAGCACATTAACATTTTCTATTGCGATGACTTCTTCTGGGTCAGGTAGATAAGCAGGAGTAGTAACCTCTTTTGTTTTTCCACCATACATTTTTTTTAGCTCTCCGTTTACAAACAAAACAAAGATCAAAAAGAGTATGCCCAGGATTAACAAAATATTTAAAGTCCACTTTATCAAAGATTTTAAATTAATCATGCAGTTAAGGTTTTCAATGTGAGATTATAAAAATGATCCTTTAGCATGATTAGTACCTGACACATTTGTGACAAAATTATCGCATAGCTATTCTTTTTCTAATTCTGCTTAATGATTGTCGTTCAATTCCTAAGAAGGATGATAAATGGGTTAAACTCACCCGGTTCATTAAATCAGGGTATTCGGAGACGAATTTTAAATATCTTTCTTCAGCGGTAAGAAATAAAAAGCCTTCAATTCTATCATTGTAAAGGGTTAAGACTTTTTCAGCCATTAGCCTACCATATAGCTGTCCGTTTTCAAATTTTTTATAGCTTTCTTGAATGCCCTCATAAGAGATGGTTACAATGATAGAAGGTTCTAAGCATTGCAAAAAGTTTGTTGATGGCTTCTGAGTAATAAAGGCGGGATAATCGGTGACGTATTCATCTTCTTTTATGAAGGCGGTAGTAATGTCACTTCCTTTGTCATTAATGTAATATCGACGCAATAAACCTTCAACGACAAAGCCCAGTGCTCTTTGAATCGTTCCACTTTTTAGAAAAAAATCCCCTTTATTAAATCTCTTAATTTTCAGCATTGCTCTTGTCACCTCTATTTCCTCAGGTGTAAGGTGGGTGAGCCATTTAAGAAAAGAATTGTAATAATGTTGGTCGTTCTTATTCATCAAATTTGCGTTTCATTACGCACTTGCCTTAAATGGAAAGTGCGTTCATCCCTATCTAATGTCAAACTAGTATTAGCAGTAATAGACTATTCCTCAAGAATAGTGATTGAATGGATCGCCACTTTGTCCAAAAGCATTTGGGACTTATCTGATTTATTTTGTATTTTTTTGACCACTTCCATTCCCTCAATAACTTTTCCAAATGCTGCAAATCCCTGACCATCCGGGTTTCTTTGGCCACCAAAATCTAATTCCGGTTGATCTCCAATACAAATAAAGAACTCTGAGCTGGCTGATCCCGGCTTATTTCGTGCCATGGATAAAACGCCATCTCTGTGCAAGATTCCAGTCTTTTGTGTGGTTTCATGAGCTATTGGCGGGTATCGAGATTTTGGTGTACCAAAACCAAGTCCTCCCTGGATCACCTCAATCTTTATCTTGTTGTTAGGCTGATTATCCATCCTTACTACCCTATAAAAATGTAGGCTGTCAAACTTATTATTCTGAATGTATTTGATGAAGTTTTCGCAAGTCACCGGAGCTTGTTCGGGATATAATTCTGATATGATCGAACCCAAGTCTGTTTGCATCTCAATTTTTACACTTTGACTTTTAAGTGATGCAAACGAGCATATGAATACAGCAGTTAGAAGAATGAGTGTTTTTTTCATCTGTTTCTTGTTTGTTGCTAAAGACTTGGGTAAAATACATATTAATTCATATATCTCAACTTGGATTAGCTAGTACGCTGTCAAGTAAGTAATAGTTAGCAACAACCGCTATTGGGGTCACAACTCATGGTTTGTAATTCTGATAATTTAACTTTTGGTTTTTTAGCCGGAATGTTACATTTATCTCTCGCCATGCAATCTGTTTGCTTTGTGATTAGTAGAAATTTTGCTCCATCAAAATCCAATCCGAATTTTTGGATGGTATCGCCTTGATATTCCACTTCTATCTCTAAATCATCAAGGCCTAAAACTTTCTCTGATAATTCAATGATGTTAATTAACTTTTCAGGATGTAGCCTATGGTCATAATCGTTTTCATTCCAAAGTTGAAAGTTTATTACTTCCTCTTTGCGAACGGTCCCACCACAATCAATAAAGTTTTTTGTAATGGTTCCCACTTCTGTCACATGGAAATGACGAGGCACCAAGTCCCCGTTTGGTAGTTGGAAAGCTATGGTTTCTAATTGTTTTAAATTGCTTTTTACTTCTGATAATTTCATTTCATTGCTTTATTGCGATTAAGTAATAAAAGAATTCAAAAAATTTTAACAACAGTCCGATTTCGGAATATCTTGATTCAAAAATTGAGTAATAATTTCTTTCATTTCTGTCCAGTTCTTTTTATCAATACAATAACACACACTTGTACCTTCTACATTACCCTGGATTAAGCCCAAATGTTTGAGTTCTTTTAAGTGCTGTGAAATCGTGGGTTGAGCCAATCCAATCTCATCAACCAGATCACCACAATAGCATGCATCTTCTTTGAAAAGTTGTTGAAGAATAGCCACTCTTGCAGGATGGCCAAAAACTTTTGCAAAAACAGCTATTTCATTTTGCTCGTCAGTATAGATATCTTTTTTCGTCAATCCCATATCATATTCATTACTTCATTGCAATATTACGATTAAAACAATTGCCTGTCAATCTTTTTTGCTAGTAGGTTAAAAAAAATCAACCACCCCATTATTCTTTGACATAGATGGGATACTCTTTTTTAGCCAGTTTTGATTTAGTCAAATCCATATCAAGAGTCAGGAAAGGAGCTTCCTGTGAAGTACAACCTAATAAAGAACCATCCATGGGTTGGCAAATCCAGCCTGTACCTCCCCAATGAAAGTTATCATCACCAATACCCGAGCGATTTGAACTTAAACAGTAGCAACCACCGATAACAGCTGAAGTTTGTCCACACCTAATCCATTGTTCGACTGACGATTTTCCTGTTGCTCTTGGACAAAGTAGAAAATCAATTCCTTCCAATGCATATTTTCGAGTATACTGAGTAAACCATATTTCCGTACAGAGTAAAAAGCCAATCTTCAAACCATTTACTTCAATCAATTCAAAGTTCATTAGCTCTCTATTAAACCAAGTCTCCTCATAAGATCCTTCTTCTTCGGGAAGGAATTGTTTGGTATGGACTTGTTGATGCGGGGTCTCTTTTGTC
>JBCBCD010000028.1:0-17666 GCA_038530915.1 Bacteroidota bacterium | reverse complement strand
ATCTGTTGGCCAAGAAGGGATATATTATCGTGCAGGTGGATTCACGTGGTAGCAACGGTTATGGCCGTGCATTCCGTGAAGAGTTTCTGTTGGGCTTTGCCGACCAGGACATTGAGGATTATGCGAGTGCCGTTGCCTACATGGAGTCACAGGCTTATGTCGATCCCGATCGTATCGGCATCTGGGGCAGCAGTTACGGTGGCACACTCTCCGTTTATTCGCTGTTGATGAAGCCGGGCTTATTCCAGGTAGGTGTTGCTGCAGCGGCGGCTGTTGACCCGATGTTCTTTGGCACGGACGACGTCGCGATTGTTCGTCGCCCACAGACACACCCGGAGGTCTTTGAAAGAAAAGCGCTCAAATATGCAGCGAATCTGGAGGATAAACTCCTGTTCATCCACGGCATCCAGGACCATGTGGTACCATTCAAGACGACGGCCGTGTTAGCTGAAGAACTGATTAAACAAGGCAAGGACTTCGACTTTGCATTTGCACCGGGTGCGACGCATGGATGGAGCCGTGAGCGGAATTACAATCGCTACCTGTTTGGCAAGATAATCGAATACTTTGACCGACACCTAGCTGTGCCGTCTGAGTAGATGTTTGTAGGTGTCTTGTTGAAAGGCTTTGAGGAATGGTGGGCAGATCTTTAGAATGCCGCATAACAAGACTATTAACGGCCGACCGAATACGTGCCTTACTCTGGCCAGTTAAGTCTTGTAGCCTTGATCCAGCGATATGCCTCAGTATTCGGTGGGTTATGGTTGGGCCGTAAAGCTGTGCCAAAAGTCATTCCCTGGGAATTAAAATCGAAATAACTTAGTGGGAAATCAAAACGATAAGCCATGGGCACCGAGAAGGCAACAATAGAGCAGAGCCGCTACGGCTGGACCTGGAACAAGTCATCGAGACGGACAATCCAATACGGGGCATAGATGCCTACGTGGATAGCCTGGATTTAGACAGATTGCAGAACAAATGATAATGAAGTTTTTCAACTCCTTTGATTATGTAATCGAAAAAACGAAGGACAAGGCAAAAAAAATACAGACGGATTTAAGAATAAATAATCCAGAAGAACATCATGCTGACTGTTACCTATTTGAAGTATGGAGACATAAAAAAATTGAAAATGAATGAATTAAATATCCTGGATAAGCCAAAGGTTTATGAGGAGCTATTAAGAAAATCAGAGGAGATTGGGTTTACCATGCCCTCAGATATTTTTATTGGGACTTTACTGAAAACACTGATTTCATCAAAACCTAAATCTCGGATTTTGGAGTTGGGAACTGGTATAGGGCTTTCACTTGCATGGATGATTGAGGGGCTTGATGAAGAATCGCAACTCATTTCGATAGACAATGATGCTAATTTGATTGAGATTGTAAATGGTTTTTTTGGAAATGATCCGAGAGTTAAATTGATTCTAGAAGATGGAAGTTCTTGGATTAAAAACTATAGAGGAGAGAAATTTGACCTTGTTTTTGCAGATGCCTGGCCAGGAAAATATAGCGAAATCGATGAGACCTTAGAATTGATAAAAGTAGGTGGGTTCTATGTGATTGATGATATGAATACTCAACCCAATTGGCCGAAAGGACATCAAAATAACGTGAATCAATTGATTGATTATTTAGAAAAAAGAAGTGACTTCTCATTGACAAAAATGAATTGGTCGACGGGAATTATATTGATGACGAAGAACTAGTTAGTAGAAAAATGTTAAAGTTTGTCATAGTAGCTTAAGAGGATGTTTGAATTTTTTTTATGAAAACCAATACTTTATGAAGCTAGAGAAATATTTACTTAGTTGATTCGCTCGCTAAATGCCTCCGTAACTATTTCGCTAGAACCACAAATTATCGATTTTCAATGAGTGATAAATTTCAAACATTGTCTAAATTGAAGTGAATAAATAAACTATAAACGACAAACAATGAAAACAAGATCTTTTTTACTTCAAATGGCAGTTCTGATTGCATTAAGTTCCTTTTCATGTGAAAAAGAAGAGGAAGTGAATTTGGTAATTGCAAAAACAACATTTAGCAAAGAAAATGTTATCGCCTATTTTCCATTTAATGGGAATGCAAGTAATGTTTCAGATAGACGAAGTAATGGCAGCGTTTTTGGTGCTGTTCCGACAACGGGTAGAAACGATGAAAGCAATGGTGCCTATTTGTTTGATGGAATTGATGACTACATTCATTTACCTGTAGAAACATCCTTAAATACAGATAGTAGTTTTAGCATTGAGACCTGGATTTATAAGGATTGTCATACCGCTGATGCTAAATACAATGATGATGGAATATTTGGTCAATCGGATGGACACCTTGGAAGCGATTTTCCATTAGTTAGATTGGAGGTTCACCCTGATAAAACAATTAGAGGGGTAATAAGAGGAAGTGCGAATCCTGTTTTGGAAGTTCGTCCTGATGATACAATCGAAAATCATACTTGGCATCACATTGTGCTAGCCAGAAATCCAGAAGAAAATAGTCTTTCATTATATCTAGATGGTAAGCTTATTTCTAAAAGTAAAACATCATTGGTTGGAAATACTTCGACAAATGACTTTGTATCCGTTGGAGCTGTTTTTGATGATCTACAACAATTGTATCATTTCTATTGTGGTAAAATTGACATGATAAGATTTTGGAACATAAGTTTGACGGAAACGGATGCCACTGAATTGAAGAATGATAATTATGTTATTAAATAGATACTAGTGCTTTATCAACAAAATTATTGAACACACTCACTTTACAGCGCAGACGGTGTGGCAAAGTGTGTTCAATAGATTTTTCTTCCCGCGACGCGGAAAGAAAAATCTATTAATTTACTCGACAGAGTAAGAATTGATTTCTAGAGTTAAAGTTTCATTAGCGATACTTTTATATGTGCAAGAAAAAGTAACAATTGAAAAAGCAGCTCAAATTGCAGGATTGCCACGTTTGCAATTTGAAATAAAATTATCTGAGAGTAAGATACCCATATCAAATCTAGAATTAGATGAACTAACAAAAGTGTAGTCGTACACAAGGCAAATCTCCTTCCCGTAACATCTTAGATGCATTTTGTTACATCACCCAATAGTACAAAACTCCATGCCAAGAAAATATGTATTTTCCTGTTAGGAAAATATACCACTTATGAGAGTTCTTCTACTAGTACTATTCAGTTGTTGTTTATCGCTTCTTCAAGCTCAGAATGTTCCTGCTTCTTACCAGGAAGTGAAAGAGGATTTACTTCAGGGATGGAACACTTGGAGTACCTACAGCATGGGACAACATGTCTTATTACCACATGGCTTCAGTATTAACCTAGGATTGCTAAAACGCAGCAAGAACAGCGATGGCTTTGTGAACCGCTTTTTTGTAGATAAAACAGCCAATGGCTGGAAAAAACCGATTGTCAAACCGGGTTATCATACCTATAGCGGAGATTATACTTCCCTGGAAATTGAATACCGCAAAGTAAAATTCCACTTGGAAACAGCCGCTTATGGTGAAGAATTCTTTATGCTGATTACTCCTTTGGAAATTGACCCGGAATATCCCTTGGTCTGCTTGTTTGAAGCGGGTGTGAATTGGAATTTTCCCGGAAAAATATCTAGTGATAACAAGGTATTGAAGTATGAAAAAGAAGGCAAAGAAATAATGATCTATCCTTCTCAAACGCCTCTGGATGACCCTTATTTTGATTCTTATTCTCCCTTTTTAGCACTAGAACTAAATCAAGAAATTGGAATCTCTACAGTGTATAATGATATTGAAGTGATCAAACAAAAAATAAAGGATAAAAGAACAGCGTATCAAAAACAGATTACTCAATATGGAGACTTGGCAGAGTCTTACGCGGGAATGTCTTCTTGCCTGGCTTGGAATACCATTTTTGATCCTAAGAGAAAACGTGTTTTTAGCACAGTAGATAGAGGTTGGAATAAAAGCAGAGGCGGCTATGTCTTCTTTGGCTGGGATAATTTCTTCATGTCACAAATGATTGGTTTGGACGAACCCAATTTGGCAATGGCCAATGCGATAGAAGCACTTAATGAAGTGACTGAGGAAGGTTTTGTGAGCAACAATAGTCAGGCTAATGGTCGAAAGTCATGGGACCGCTCTCAGCCTCCTGTAGGAAGCATGATGTGCTGGGAAATTTATGAAAAGCACCCTCGCAAATGGTTCCTGGAAGAGATTTATCCGAAATTAATCCGATGGAATGATTGGTGGATGGAAAAGCGTATGAACGGTAAGCTTCTTTCATGGGGATCACATGTGTCTAAAAACCCTTTTCACGATTCGCGCTACAATACTTTAAAAGCAGCCATGTTAGAAACGGGTATTGATGACAGTCCTATGTATGAAGGGGTTGGCTTTGATGCAGAAAAGGGTATGATGGAATTACACGATGTTGGTCTCAATGCAATGTATATCGGCGACTGTGAAGCCTTAATAAAAATGGCTGAGGCGCTTGGAAAAAAGGAGGATATGAAGCGATTGAAAAACAGAAGCAAGGATTTGAAAAAACAAATTCAAGCCTTATGGAACAAAGAGAATGATTTGTTTCAAAACTATGATTTGATCAATGAATGTTATGTCGACCGCATATCACCGACTTCTTTTTATCCGCTTATTGGCAAGACAGCTTCTGGTGATCAGGCTAAAAAAATGATAGAACGTCATATGTTGAATGAGGAAGAGTTTTGGGGCGAATGGGCTTTGCCATCCGTATCAAAAACAGATCCTTTTTATGAAAAACAAAGATACTGGAGAGGAGCCATTTGGGCACCCATGAATTTTCTGGTTTACCTGGGTATGAAAGACTATGAAGAACTTCGATCTGTTCGAAAACAATTGGTAGAGAAATCAGTACAGGTTTTTGAAAAAAACTGGTTGGGCAACGGCTTTGTTTGCGAAAATTATTCTCCCATTGACGGTACTTGTACACACGAAAAACTCACTAGCTCCCCTTGGTACACCTGGGGAGGCATGATGGCCATCATCGGGTTGATGGAAGCAGGATATTACAACCAGAATTAAAGCAAAAAAAGTAGTATAGATACCATGAAAATTAGGAGTAAAAACACTAAAAATTCGAGAACATACCACTGCCAGAAAGAAGGTTTGCCATTACTGGGCTGAAAGCGTTGTACAAAATTTCTCCACATGCGTTTAATGTATTGGGCTAAAAAATGAATTAATTATTCAAGTTTAAGGGATAAAGTAGAGTGCGGCCAAGAGCAGCACTCTACTTTATCCCTTAAGTTCAATTAGCATTACCTCTCTTGCTTTAGACAATTTAGGTAAGTTCCCAAGAATGAAGATGGAATTTTGTCCCTTTGGGCCTTTGTATTTGTTTTATCTTGTCTGAAATTAAATGTTCAAGGGTGTAAATGTTTAACTATTAAACATTTACACCCTTGAACATTTAAACAATTATAATAAACTATTTTCTTCGAAAAGAAAGCTTAGATTTATTTAGAATTCACTTTCATAGCACTACTTTCCCTATTCCGATTGATGTATTGAGTAGGAGTTTTGTTGTAAAACTTCTTGAATTTCTTGCTGAAATACTGTGCATCAGTAAAGCCTACAGAATAAGCTACAGTAGCTACCAGTGCTTTTGGATCAGCATCAAAAATTTGAGCTGCTCGCTTAAGTCGTATCATATTGATAAATTCTTTTACCGGGTATTCAATCAACATGCTGAACTTTCGGTACAAAACAGATCGACTCATGCCTAAAGCTTTCGCAAACTCATTCACACCAAACTCTGAGTTATCTATGTGTTCCTCTATGATCTTGATCGCTTTTTGTAAGAATTGATCATCTGCAGAAGGAATTTCTACTTTCCCGGGACGAATTATATTAGAGCTGAAATATTTCTTGAGCCGTTTTCTGGTATTCAAAACTGAGCGCAACCTCGCTTCTAAAATATTGAATTTGAACGGCTTAGTAATGTAAGCTTCTGCACCAGTATTGAAACCGGAAAGGCATTTTTCTTCATTAGTATTTGCTGTTAGCAATAAGATTGGGATATGACTGGTTCGGTCATCGACTTTAAGACTAGAACAGAGTTCGATACCATCTTTTCTGGGCATCATGATATCGCTGATGATAATATCAGGTAAGTGTTTTAAGCCCATCTGTATGCCTTCTTCCCCATCTGCAGCTTCAAGGATTCGATAACTCTTACTGAGCTTATTCTTTAATGTCCATCTCAATTCCTCATGATCTTCTACTATCAACAATAGTGGAAGGTTGCCTTTCTTTGCAACGGCCTTATTAGAATTAAATGCAGCGAGAGACTCATTTGTATCCGCTTCAGCAAATTCCTGAGGCAAAGGTAACTGAGTAGGAAGGGGAGTGGAGACAACTTTTTTGGCCTTTGTAACCAAAGGTAAAGTCACTAAAAATGTACTTCCTTCTCCTAGTTGGCTTTTTACGGAGATTTGACCATCCATAACCTCGGTCAAAACCTTTGAATAAGCCAAACCAATGCCAGTACCATGAGCTACTTTATAATCAGAACCATACTGGTTGGCTTCTACTTTATAGTATCTATTGAAAATAAAAGCCTGATCAGATTCAGGAATTCCAATGCCATCATCTTCTACTGAAAGAATGAGCGAGTCTTTTGCTTCCAATTTTACCCTAAGTACAACTGTATGATTCGTATACTTAAATGCATTGGATAGCAAATTGTAAATCACTTTTTCAACCTTATCCGCATCAAGTACTACATTTAATGCTTTTAGCTCGCTTTCCAAACTCAATTGAATGTCCTTTTTAATGGCATGACCTTTAAATGCCTCAATGATTTGTCTAAGGAAACCGATTAACTCAAATTGTTCTGGCTTAGCAGTCAGTTTTTTATCATTGATCTTACGGAATTCTAATAATTGATCTACTAATCGAAGTAGTCTTTTGGTATTTTTTTTAACTAAACCTGCTTGTATCTTTTCGTTATTATTAAGATTTTGAGAAGACAACAATTCATCAATAGGAGCTTGTATTAAAGTAAGCGGTGTACGGAATTCATGAGAAATATCCGTAAAGAAAGACAGTTTAATTCGGTTAACTTCTTCTACTTTCTGTTTTTCCAGCTCTTTAATTTTTAGGTCGTGTTTTAGCCTCTCTCTGGCCAGCATGATCCTTCTAAAAGCATATAGAAGACCAATAAAAACTAGTAAATAAATGGCATAGGCCGTATTGGTTTTCCAAAAAGGCGGAAGAATATTGAGATGTAAAATTTTCTCCTCTTCATTCCACAAGCCATCATTATTAGCTGCTTTTACCCTAAGGATATAATGCCCCGGATTTAAATTGGTGAAAGTAACACTCCTTTGTGAGCCGATATAACTCCATTCATCCATGAATCCATCCAACTTATAGGCATATTGATTCTTATCACTGGAAGTGAAATTGAGTGCTGTGAATTCGAAGGAAAACATCTGATTTTGTGAATGATTGAGGGTGAGTGAGGAAAGTTCACTGATGTTTTTTTCCAGAATAGAGTTTTCTTGCTCAGGTGTGATGTATTCATCAAAGATCTTGATGGCTGTAATCTCAACAGACGGCTTATAAACATTATCCTGAATATCATTTGGGTTGAAGTAATTGAAGCCATTGATTCCACCAAAATACAACCAACCGGAATTGGTTTTTAAACCTGCATTATAGGAAAACTGATTACTTTGTAAACCATCTTTTATACAATAACTTCTGAATTGATCGGACTGTTGTTGATCACTTTCTAGTAACAAACTTTCAGGATTTAGTTTACACAAACCATTATTGGTACTAATCCATAAGGTTTGATCTTCAGCTTCTAAAATATTGTGTATGACATTACTAGGTAAACCATTAGAGGTAGTAAATCGAGTAAGCTCGTAAGTTTTTCTGTCGAATAAATAAAGTCCTCCTCCTTCTGTTCCAATCCAAAAATTTCCTTTGTTGTCTTCGTAAAACTCGCGAATATCAAACTGACTAAGGAATTGGTCATTCTCCTGAGCAACCAGCTTCAATTGATTCTGTTCTTCATCGTAATAACGTAGACCTTTTCCACCAACCCAAAGTTTATTTTTCTGATCAACATACAATTCTGTTACGCGCTCTTTTAAAGGAGTACCTTGATAACCAAGGGTTTGAATGTGTTTGAAGGTTTCTGTTTCCGGATCAAAATGATCCAGTCCTCCTAGTGTTCCAATCCAAAAGTGATTATTTTTGTCCTGGACTATGGACCAAACGTCGTTATCTCTTATGCTAAATGGATCTTCTTTGTCCTTCAAAAAAACCTTCGTGATTCCTTGGCCGGGGATAAAACACTGTAAACCTCCCCGGTAAGTGCCCAGCCAGATGCGATGCTGTTCGTCTTCATGCAGACTAGTAATTACTTTGTTATTGATATTGTTTTCTTCAGAACTTAGATGATCATAATACTCAAATTTTTGAGATTTAGGATAGAAACAATTCAATCCACCACCATCAGTACCAAGCCAAACTCGGTTTTGATGATCTTCTAAAAAGCAAAGTACAGAGCGGTGACTTAGACCTTTACCGGACCTGGCATCCACGCTTAGGTGATTGAAAAGCTTATTGTGTTTATTGAATATACTTACACCTCCATCAAAAGTCCCTATCCAAATGATCCCTTGATCGTCCTTGAATAAAGTATAAATACCATTACTTCCAATTGAAGAGGAATTGTTAAAATCGTAACGAAGGTTTTGAATATTTTTGGTTTGAGGGTCATAAATAAAGATACCTCCTCCGTCAGTACCTAACCAAAGGTGACCATATTCGTCTTCAATAATCCCTTTAACTACTCTGTTTCTTGGATTATTGGGTAGCAAATTAAATTGCTGGAAACTATTGCTTTCTTTTTCCAGATAAAACACCCCTTGCCCTTCAGTGGTTACCCATAACTGGCCGGCTTGATCTTCAAAGAATACTTTGCTTCCTGCATTACTTGCATACTCAGTTTGGAAAGGAAAATAGCGACATTGCAACGAATTTCGGTCTAACTGAAAGACACCGGAAGACTTAGAAGTTACCCAGAAATTACCTTTTTGATCTTCAAATATGGAAGAGATCTCATTGTTGCCTTCACTGTCAGTAGGATTAATCTTTAGAGGAACTTTTACAAACGCTTGTTCATTTGGAGACCATTTGAGTAAGCCTTGTCCTAATGTACCTACCCAAATAACACCTTTTGAATCTTCAAAAAGACTGCGAATAAAATGCCCATTCAAATTTTTAGCTTGTGGATAGCCCGGTAGTGCTTCAAAATGATCTTTATTCTTATTGTAAACATTAAGACCATTGCTAGTCCCTATCCATAGTGTACCAGACTTATCTTCCAACATGCAGTAAACCTTATTATTGGAGAGAGAGAATGGATCTTCAACCTTGTTTTTATACACTTTGAAGGAATAGCCATCGTATTTATTCAAGCCATCATTAGTACCAATCCATAAATAGCCCCTAGTATCTTTAAAAATACAGTTGACTGTATTTTGTGATAAGCCATTCTCAACATCAAGATGATCGAATCTTTTCATTTGGGCATTCAAAGAAGCCAGAAAAATGAAAAGGTTTAATACCAGTAATGCCTTTTTCATCTAATTCAGTTTTTCGTTTGTTAGGGCAGCTAAGCTAATTTTACTTGCTTAACCATAGGTTTTAGGGTGAAATTCTATGTTTCATACACTATTCTTAAAATAAGAATATTTAGCTTATTCTTAGCATTATTGTAACAATTATTTTATGCCTCAATTCATACTCGGAATAATATTGGCAATGAAAAAGTCTAAATAGATTTTAAAGTATAGAACACTTTAAATTAGAGAGAAAAAAACTCTCTGGAATGCTCCGGAGAGTTTATCATAATAGAATGTATGAAAAATTGTTATTTATGAAATAGTAAGGCCGTTAGTCTGTTTATTGGTCTTTATCTTTTACACATCTAACACTGAGCCCATTGCGTTTATCGGTTTGTCCCTGTCCTAATAATGGGAAATTATTGATGATACGGTAAATAGCATCTCCTTCATCTTGTTCTGTGGCAGTCCAGAATGCTGCCAATTCTCCATTGAATAAATCATATCCAAAGTTGCCAACCAATAGCGCATTGAAGCCAGAAGAACTATCCGTCCCTCTTAATTTATTGGGAACATTTTGACCGCTACCACCATTTCCATTCACTGATAAATAGCTATTGAGTGTCGTCCATTCAGCTTTGGATGGGATGTGCCATTCACAGGGACAAATACCTTGTACTGATTCTTCATCTTCATCTGTTGATTCAGAACCATTCATAGCAGCTTCCCAGGTATAATGTGCACCATTAGCATTACTACAATTAGTACCTAGACAGAAATGACCAGCAATTTCAACAAGAGGATCTTTAGGTAAATGTGTTGTCCTAAGGTTTTCTGCCGTCCAGCATTGATCACCAATTTGAACCGTAGGGTATTTATTACCATCAACATCAATGATGCTGTCTCGACCACAAACAAATTCTGGTTCAGCTACAAAAACAGAATCACTTGTTATAATTGACGGATCTCCACTATCAGTTACCGTTACGGCATACATTCCTGTACTCAGACCTTCAAGACTTTCTGATTCTTCACCATTATTCCAGATATAAGTATAAGGAGCCATACCACCACTAATAGTCAGGTTAATAGCACCATCTGATTCGCCAAAACGACTTACTTCTGTAACGGTAAATTGTAGATCCAAAGGAGTAGCATCAGGTTGTATCAAAACTACAGTTTGAGATCCTACTGCTGACCTACTATCAATTACATTTAGGGTGTATTCACCTGCTGTAAGGCCTGAGATGTTTTCTATTGTTTCTCCATTACTCCAAAAATAAGAATAAGGTGGTGTACCTCCATCTACCAATGAATTAATACGGCCGTCTGCAGCTCCAAAACTACTTGGATCAGTTGCTTCCAAACTAATCTGTACTCTGACAATATCTATTTCGTCTTCTTCACAAGAATAGAAGAAGAGGCCCGATAATAGAAGGAAAAAGAATATTTTAAATGTATTTTTAATCATTGTTTCAACTTTTTCGATTACTGAATTTGAAAGTCCAGTTCCGATTGAGGAAGCGGCCAATATAGATTGGTGTATGGGTAATCTATTGGATCGGTCTCTCTATCTCCCGGCATAAGGGGTAACTTCAAAGCCTGAATGTAATGAAACCAATCTCCTTCAAAGCAAAGCTCCTTGATTCTTTCCTGATGAATATCTTCTTCTGTAACTGAAGCCAAAGGTGTTAAACCTGCTCTTGCTCTAATTAAATTTACATCTGTGGTGGCTCCTGCTACATCTCCCTTGTTAAATCGAATGATAGCACGAGTCAAATGCATTTCTGCTATCCTAATCACAGGAATATTGGTACGCTGACCATCAGTTGCACGGTAATATTTATCACCCCAAACCATTGGCTCTTTGATATGTGGGTATTGCATCTCATATACAAATGGATCTGCTTTTGTAGTACCCGGATTACCTTCTAATCGCCAGAATAGTTGTTGATAGCGTTTATCACTCAATGCTTCTTCTGTTACGCCCAGGTTTTCGTCCATCCATCCAATGCGTTGAAGAGCAGAATGACTCAATGGGTACTGGTTCCAGGTACATCGACGGTGGAATTCACCTCGCCCACCATTGATTACTCGGTAGTCGCTCCAGTTCATACTGGTAGGAATCTTATTGGGGCGTATGATTACCGGATCATTATTGGAAGTAGACCATACTACTTCACTACCTTTTGTAGGTGTATCTTTATTAAATGCTTCGATTGGATCTTCTGATAAATCAAAAGGACCTGCAAGTACTTTATTGATTTCTGCTAAAGCCAAATCCATTTCACCCAATTGGAAATATACTCTGGCAAGCATAGCGGTTGCAGCATATCTATCAGCACGACCATCTGCATAAGAAGGGTGATGTATTCCTTCTTCATATGACTCTGGAAGTAAAGTTTGGGCTTGCTTCAAATCACTCAAGATCTGATCATAAATAACATCGGTAGTAACATATTCAGCGCTATTGGCTTGATCGGCACTCTCTGGCGTAGTTAGACGCAATGGTAGTATTACTTCTGTGTTAAAATTAGGTGCTCCGGGAACAGGACAATTTCTGCGAGTCAGATAATAATATGTATAAGCTCTCATGAACAGCATTTCTCCATGAATCCTATCAATATTTTGAAAGTCAACGGAATTCATGCCATCATACGGCCTGAAGTCATTTTCTGCTAAAAAGTCTAATACTGAATTGGCGTGAGTAATGGCCAGGTAACTTCTTCGAAAACCGCTATTCGATTTTTGCATCTGATCACCCGTCCAACGAAAATACATTTCTTCAAAAGGAATGTCAGCAGAAGTATTAGGAAGCAAATATAGTAAGTCTGACATCGCATCAAAGATCAAACGGTCATCACCAAAGATATTTCCCCAAGAACTAGTGAAAGTAACATTGTAAGGGGTTACTACTCCTCTTTCTAGTTCTTCCATATTCAACCATGGAAACTCTGGTGGATTGGTAAGCTCAAAGAACTCATTATTATTACAAGAGCTTAAGAGCAATATAAAAAATGATAAAAGCAATATTCTATTTTTCATTACAGTGTATTTAATTATTGTTAGGCGATTAAAATTTTACGGATACCCCGCCGGTAAACATTCTCATTTGTGGTAAAGCTCCTCCTCCTGATTCCGGATCCCAGCCTTCATAGCCTGTGATCGTCAATAAATTGGTGCCTGTAACAAATATTCTTAATGATTGTAGATTCAATCTTTCTGTTACAGCAGATGGGAAGGTATAACCCAATTGAACGTTACGTAAGCGAATGAAATCAGCTTTGTGTAGGTATTTCGTCCAGTTGGCTTGTTCGTTTTTGTAGTTACCTGTAGCTTGTACCCAGTCTCCTTTTCCGGTAGGCGATGATGCATTCTCTACTTCCGAGTCCCAACTCCAATCATATGCTCCTTGCCAACGCAATTCCGGATATTTGGCATTTGGGTTTTCTGGAGTCCAGGTATTTCCAATTAAATCACTTCTCAAAACAACTTGTCCGTATTGAACGTCAGTTGTACGTTGCTCTTCATAATCGTAAATGTAATCGCCACCGGAGAAACTGATTAGAACGGAAAGGTCAAAACCTTTGTACCTGAAGTTGTTATTGAATCCGCCAAAGAAAGTTGGAATAGAACTTCTGTCTTCATGTACAATACGGTGATTTTGAAGGTTTCCTAGTGTGGCAGGAATTTTACGACCTGTTTTCACCGTCTCACCAGTTTCATTGAAGCGATCGATATCAATTTCCCAGATCATATTTACACCACGCTCAGGATCAACACCTGCATCTTCAGCCATAAAGTAAGTCCAAAGTCGACCTCCTGTACGTGATACGGTATTACCACGTAGCAAACCTCTACCCGAACGATCAAGGTCTGGAGTCAATCTAACTACTTCATTGCGGTTAGTAGTCAGGTTGAAATCGGTACTCCAGGAGAAATTACCGCGTTGGATATTATTGGAGTGAACTTCAAGCTCTACTCCCCAATTTCGCATATCACCAACATTCCCCCAGATACTATTCCCTTCAAGTCCGGCAGAAGTCGCCAAAGGAGAAGCCAGCAATAAGTCTGTTACATCCTGAAGAAAATAGGCAACAGATCCTGAAATCCTGTTGTCCCACAACCCAAAATCTAAACCTAGATCATAACTACTGGTTGTTTCCCAAGTCAACTCAGGAACACCAATATTGGTAATACGTGTACCGGCCTGAATGACATCAGGGTTACCATATCTCCAGTTATTGCTATTGGTATAAGTAGTTACAAATCTATTACTTGGGATGTTTTTGTTACCAGTTTGTCCAAAACTACCTCTAAGTTTGGCAAAAGTAACAATCCCCTTATTGTTCCAGAAGCCTTCATCAGACATGATCCATCCCAAAGAAAGAGCCGGGAAGATTCCCCAGCGATAATCTTCATTAAACTTAGAAGAACCATCTCTCCTGAAGCTTAGTCCGATAAGGTATTTATCTTTGAATTTATAATCTGCTCTACCAAAGAAAGCGCGAAGGTATTCTTCTCCAGATAGACGAGCCGTCATGGATAGAAAATCATTTGGCCTGCCTAATTCTTTATAGGTACCTGTTAAGTTTTGACCTTCCATCCTACGTAAAAAACGATAGTTTAACTGTGATTCTGTACCTGCTGTAACACTCACAGAATGAAGACCAAAAGTACGGTTGTATTTGGCGTATACATTATAGTTAATCGCTCTGTTAGTGATATGTTCATCAGCTGCATGCGAACCAAACTCTCTCAATGTAGCTGCTGTCCAATTGATCCCACTTGTTTGGATTAAATCAAACGAACCTTCTGCTCTAAGTGATAATCCTTCCACAAAAGGAATAGCATATTCTACAAATAGACCACCAATGCCTCTGTATTTTTGAACCCGGTCAATTAATAAATCTCTGTCAATAGATGCCACAAGGTTGTTTCCTGAAAGCGGATTCCAGTAACCACTTGGATGATCAGAATTAAATATTGGGTACCATGGAAGTGTATTTCGGTTGGCATTACCAAAACCGGCACTGTTTCCACCGCTATTGTTACCCAAAGCTCCACCTACTTGTTGTTTTACCCTGTCATTATCCGTATAGGAAAAATTAAGACGAGCATCTAATGTTAGGTTCTTGATCGGAGAAAACTGAAGGTTAGCTCTTACCGAATAGCGATCTAACCCATTGTTTCGCAGCACACTTTCATCACTTCTATAATTAAAAGAAACGTATAAGTTACCATCTTCAAAGCCTTTTGTCCCTGAAACACTTATTTCTTGAAAACTCCCTTGATCTAAAATTTGATCAAACCAATTGGTATTAATAGCCAGAGCTTCTTCTCTACTTAAACGAGCTAGAGGGTTGTCAATGAATAAATTGATTACGGAATTGGGATCATAGGGGGTTTCTTGCCCACCATTCGAGTTCCTTCTTGCTGTTTCTACCAGACCAAACCATTCTTCTGTATTGGTAAAACCTATATCTTCACTCGTTCTTGCTGGGTTCATAATACCGGCAGAGTAGTCCACATTGATGCTTCCTTTTCCTTTGCTCCCCGTCTTGGTGGTTATAATAATAACACCATTCGAACCTCTGGAACCATAGATGGCTGTAGCAGCAGCATCCTTCAAAATTTGAATAGACGCAATATCATTTGGATTGATCAAACTCATAGGGTCTTGTTTGGTTGCACCACGAGTAGATTCCAAACCTCCACCGGAATATATTGGCATACCATCAATGATCCAAAGTGGATCCGTGCCGATGGAGAGTGAATTGATACCTCGAATCTTTACAGAAGATGGTGCACCGGGTACACCACTGGATGAGGATATTTGTACACCTGCTGCTCTGCCTTGTAAACCAGTAAGGAAGGTAGGTCCCGGGACTTTCGTGACCTCTTCTGCTGTAACAGTAGATACTGAACCAATTACATCTCTTTTCTTTTTAGTTCCGTATCCAATTACAATCACTTCTTCCAGGGCTTCGGTTTCTTGTCTCATCACCTGATTGATGACGATTCTGTTGTTGATGGCAACTTCTTGCTCTAGATACCCGATATAAGAGAAGATTAAGGTATCGGATAAGCTGTTTACACTAAGTTCGTATTTCCCTTCATAATCGCTGACTGTACCTACAGCCGTTCCTTTAACGATGATATTTACTCCAATAAGTGTTTCTCCTTCCACACTTGTTATTTGTCCTGTTATCGTTTGCTGTGAAAAAAGAGGAAAACAAGCAAACAAGAGGAGCTGAAAAGCGAGCCATTGTTTCATGTTAGTAAATTTGATATCATGAATGATTATTTGATGAGTGTATAAAACATCTTTTGTTTTTACAGTGTCTTTAACAAATCTATTTTTATCAAATACACTATACGTGTAATAATGTCTCTTTTTAGGCATACAAATGTCTCACCTTATTGTATCTGCGTTTCAGGCTTGCTTTTTGAGTAGAATTAAATTTATTCTGACACAATCCTCCCCTGTAATCGAAACAAAATTCCACAGTGCTAAGTGAGATCGCTTATAATTTGGTAGTGTCTAAAAAATACTTCATTAAAGTTTTGTTTACAATGAACTACAAGTACACTTTATTTACATTGTTCCTGAGTATCATGATGAGCTCTATGCTCATGGGACAAACTGGTTCCAAATATGCAGTTGAAGATGCTGTTGTATTGGAAGCTTATCCGGATTCCGTTTTTCAACGGCCCAATAATAACCTTTTTGCATATCGTGAGAATGTAGATGGTGCACTAAAAAGAGTACAGTCATATGTTACTTTCGATATTAGTGGTCTTAAAGGTAGCCAGGTGGAATCTGCTGGCTTTAGCTACAGAGGAAAAACTGGAGTTGAAGACTTCGCAGAACAATTTGGCATTGATCTATTTAGTGTTAAATCCATCCTGAACCCAGAAGGAATAAGCTGGAGCAATAGACCAGCAAGAGATAAAAAGCTTGGGACTTCCTTGCTCAACACAAGCTCTACTCGTAAAGATTTTATCAATGATGGTAGCCGACTGGTGGATTACATCAATGAATCCATCCGTAAAGGACAGGATAAGGTTACATTCATGATCCGTTCAACGGCTCAGGATTCTACAGATAATATGTGGATAGGTGGTCAAGGTGATGGCACATTTGGTCCCATTCTGGAATATACAGCAACACCCGCAGGCAGCCAATATGCCATTGAAGATGCAGTAGTCTTACAAGCACATCTTGATTCGGTATTTGCAAGACCCAACAATAACTTATTTGTATACAGACAAAATGTAGAGGGGGAATTGAAGCGCGTAATGTCATTTGTGAAATTTGACATCAGCCACCTTCAAGGTAGTCAGGTGGAATCTGCAAGCTTTAGCTACAGAGGAAAAACTGGAGTTGAAGACTTTGCTGAACAGTTTGGAGTTGAGTTACTGAGCTTAAAAGGAGACTTTTCTGAAGGTATGACCTGGAACGAAAAGCCAAGTAATGACAAGGTAATTGCGACTTCTCTTTTAAATACTAGCTCTGCTCGTAAAGCCTTCGTTAATGATGGTAGCCGTATGGTAGATTACATCAATGAAGCCATTAGAAGAGGAGAAAGCACAATTAGCTTTGGTCTTCGTTCAACGGGTCAGGATTCTACAGACAATATGTGGATAGGTGGTAAAGGAGATGGTTCTTTTGGACCTTTACTTGAATTCACCATTGCTCCTACCGGTAGTCAGTATGCCATTGAAGATGCGGTTGTTTTACAAGCACATCCAGATTCTGTATATGCAAGACCAAATAACAACTTATTTGTATACAGACAAAATGTAGAGGGTGAATTACAGCGTGTAATGTCATTTGTTAAGTTTGACATCAGCCACCTTCAGGGCAGTCAGGTTGAAAATGCAAGCTTTAGCTATAGAGGAAAAACCGGAGTTGAGGATTTTGCTGAGCAGTTTGAAGTTGAATTACTTAGTGTAAAAGATGAGTTGAATCCTGAAGGCATTACATGGAATAGTAAGCCTAGCAACGATAAGGTTTTAGGTAAAACACTATTAAATACCAGTTCTGCTCGTAAAG
>JBCBCD010000027.1:0-17970 GCA_038530915.1 Bacteroidota bacterium | reverse complement strand
CAAACTATTTAAAGCATTTTCAGGATTTCCTTTCTCAATCCACCTTGATTCGAAAATTCTTATCCCACCATAAGACAAAGCCAATGTAGTCCATTCCTCTTTACTAGGTAATCTCCAAACTTCTCCAAGACTCTTACAAGCTTTCTTTGCAGCTTCTAATGTATATAACCGACCATAATTGTTACAATTGGATGGATCATTTTCATAACACCAAGAATCAGGTAGTTCAACATTAAGACTTTTTGTCATCCACCTTTTGCCATCTTTCATAATTTTGGTGGGATAGGTATTTCCATCTAGATCTGTGACAACAACATTCGTATCACTTTTACTAATTGTTATGCCGTCATTACCATTTTGTGTTTGGGAAAACATTGAAATCGATAAAAAAATTAGGCATACTGTGAGTATAGCTTTTTGCATGTTTTTAAAGCTAAAATAGATGACTTAAACAACTTCTATAACCAAATCGAATAATCAACTATTCAGGTAGTAAAACCCGATATAAAGTTCCATTGTCTCTTAAACCATATAAATAATTATCCATCACATGCAATCGCTTCGTATTTTCATCATTTTCTACCATTAATGGTTCTATATCAATTAGATCTGTAGTCATTTTAATAGCACTCTGATCCCAATACCTTTGTTCGTCTTGCAAATAAATAAGTTGGCCATTCGATGAGTTCCCAATGATATGGATAGGTATATCAAACAATTGGTCAGCTTGTGCTGTACTTTTTTGCCAGCTGAGCCCTTGATCATTGGATTGATAAAATCCATCCGAGGTCATCATGTAATCCAAATTTCCCAAAACAAAAGGATTACTACGCAACATTGATTCAATTGCTCTATCTATATTGCCATTCGCGGATAGTCTGTATACGGCATCAAAATCAGATAAGTAAAAGTAGTTGCCTAGAGCAGTTATTTTTGTTATTTCACCCGTGGCTATTGGAGCAATATTAAAAAGCTGTTGATTCTGAAGTTCTAATCGATCTGGTAGCTCTTGAATCTGATAGCTCAAGCCATACAGTGCCCTCTCATCATTATTCTTCAAGACCAATAAGAGCTGCATGTCATCATTTACTGCGGCCACTTCTACATTGAACGCAAGAGAAAGATTAAATCGATCAAGATCAATAAGCGCTCTTTTATTGGGGTCTCTAGTATCCACAATTACAAAGTTAATGGAATCTTGTCCCAACCTTTGATAGCTCTCACTGTAAACCAGAAAATCATTTTGAATGATGGGAGTTGGATTAACATTTAGTGCGTCTGAAAAAGAGAGTAGTTCTTGCATATTTAGCATGTTATCAATCTCAACCAGTTGATCCCTAAAAAGTAGGGTCATAGATCCATCGCTTTCTGAAGAGGCAAGCAATTGACGATCCAGATTAAATCCTACTTGCTCCCACTTTAAAGGAGTTTCCTCTTCCACTTCTGGTTTCTCTTGTTGTTGGCAACTGAAAAATAACAAAATCAATAAACTGAAAATAAGTCTTTGCATAGTTAGTGTATATTCGTCTTATTAGTAATACTACCAACTTGCTAAAAACGCTGCTTGGAATTCAGAAATTTTGTGCCAATGTAAAACTGGTCCTACTCTTCTCTCGTCAGTTTCTTAAACACCTTAATTTCTTCCTCATTATAAGGTGTTCCATCAAAGCGAAACAAATCGTGAAACCAGATCTTTGGCTCTGGAAAGGCTTCACCTGGTTTTACAACATTTCCAGCTGCTCTTTCTTTATTCAAACTCCTTCTTTTACCATCCTTTTGTCGGCTTCGCCAAGGCCAAATGGTATTGGATTTACCAGTAACCAGCCCCCAGTTCACTGCACCCACATTGAGTTCTTTCATGACTGGCAAACAATCTTGTACATTGCTGCCAGGACGAGCCAGCCATTCTGTAACAATTACGGGTCGGCCTGTTTTTTGGTAGTCTATAATGAGCTTTCTCAGTTCTTCGGCTTTTCGGTAGGAATGGATCGAATGTATATCAGAGTTGATTTTATTGATTTGGATGTTGTTCTTTCCTACACTTCCAGCAGTACAAGAAGTAACAGGTTGAGAGGGATTGACTTCCCGAGCCCAAAGCCAAGAATCATAAACCAACTGATTGGATTTTTCACCTATGGCTGGTTTTCTTTTCTTAGCTCCTGCTTCACCTTCTTCCGTATTGCCTCTTCCGGGCTCATTGTACAATTCCCACATCAATACTCTCTTGTCTTTTTTAAAACGTTGCATCGTTCTTTGTACGTAGTTCTTCAATTGATTTTTTTCTGCTTGTGTAGCTTCGCCGTTGGCATAGCGTAAAGCAACATCCCTGGCCGGACAATTTAACCAGCCTGAATTGTGATAGGCTTTTACGGGTAATGGTTGTGGGCCTAACTGTGGATTCGGGTAATGACAATCGTCGAAGAAAACAAAAAAGGGACGAATTCCATGACTTTGACAGATGTCAAGGAATTGATCCATGCGTTCATACAAACCTTCCTCATCATCGGCCCAAACTAAATCGTGCAGGTATACTCTTAAAGTATTCATTCCTATGCTTTCAGCCCAAGATAATTCTAGATCTATCCGTTCCGGGTCCCAGGTGGAAGCTTGCCACATATCAATCTGATTGATGGCTGTTGCAGGATAATAGTTACAACCAACTAGCCAGGGTTGTTTATCATACCATTTGTTGATCTTTTTAGTGGACCATTGACCTTTTACTGCTTCAGTGAGGTTGATGCTATTTTGGGCGAAAATGCTAGTGGATCCGATTAGGAAGAGTATTAATATGTTGATGGATGTTTTTTTCATGTTGCTATGCTTTTATATTCTTATACTGTCATGCTAACATGCTTTTATGCTATCATGCTGTTATACTTCTATGTTAGCACGTTCTTAGTGTTTTTTTACTAGCTGTTTCTTACACTTATCTTGTGTTTGTGAGGACTTTCTTTATGGGATATCACTTGCGCCTTCGGCGAAGTGGGAGCCAATGTAAAATTGGCTTTACACAAAAAGAGGGGAACAAAAATGCACCCCTCAGAAAGTAATGTATGAAACTTAAAACTTTATCAAACTCATATTAATCTAAGAGTATGTTTAAATTTCTAACTTCTGAAAACCAATATTTTATGAACCTAGCTTTATATTTACTCAGTTGCTTAGCTCGCTAAACGCCTTCGAAAATATTTTGCTAGAACCACAAAGTATTGATCTTCAGTGCACGATAAATTTTAAACATACTCTAATTTTTTATGAGGTCAATCAGGTAAATACATTTTTCGGATAATTTTTATATAATCACGTTGTTCTCTATTTATTTGGAGTTTTTCTACCAAGGATAGTATCGTTTTGACTAAAAAAAGGCTACTACTATTTGGCATGGGAAATCTCATAGAAAATCTATTGAAATTTCCATATCTGTCCATAAATGTTATTTCTGCTAGCATTCCATCACTCATGTAAGGATTTGGAACTGAAAACATTGATTGGATGTGTAATGGAAGTACTACAGACTTAAAAGATTCATAAGTTTCAATAGGAATTGTATAGGTCTCACTGCTTTTTTCTTTACCTCTATATTCTAAGATTTTGAAGTTTAAGCTCATTGAAGAAGAATCGCATTTGATTTCTATAATGGCAGAATTTTGGAAAGAGGGGATTAAATCCAAACGCAATAAATCAATTTGTTCATTTTTACAATCAATTTGGCCAATTAGAATGCTTGGTAACAGTATTAAAAGTAATAGCAGTATTGAATTTGGATTCATCGACTAATCTTCATCTCTGTCCAAAAATAACACTTCAGTCCTTTCTTCTAGCAATGTATCGAGTAGTTCATTGGTTTTTTCTATAGTTAAAGGCAGACTAGATTTTTGACTGAGCTTTAGTACTAAATCCATCGCTATTTTGAAGGTGGTTTTATGTCCAATACTAACAAATACAGGCCGAGCTTCATTCTGAGTTCGCAGTACCTTTCCATGTCTTTTACCTTCCCATTTTAAATCTACTTCACTGCCTCTTTCCAAGCCCAATTTTTCTTTTTCCCACAGGCCTACCAAACGGCTGGTAGAACAAGCAATAGTGGGCATATCCAGTGCCATACCAAGATGTGTAGCTATGCCCATTTTTATGGGGTGGTCTATTCCATGTCCTTCGCATAGGAGAAGATCAGGAGTTACCTTTAATTTTTTCATTGCTTCCAGTAGAGGTGGGACTTCTCTAAAGGAATACAAGTGAGGGATATATGGGTAGGTAATATTCTCTTCGTGATAGGCTTTATCAACTACCTCAAATGTTTCAAGATCCAAAACAATTATTGCTCCTACCAGTTTCATTTCCCTTTGGCTAAATGCTACACTAACTCCGCCAATGTATTTCAATTCATGGGCAAGACGATCCTCCAAAATGATTTTTTGGGTCATTTCCATTTGTTGAAGATAAAAAGGTAGAAAATCACTGTTAGGAGTGTACAAGCCTTGTTCAAAACGCAATTTTCTTTCATATGCCCAGGTGAGTCTTTTTCCCATTTCCATACTAACACCAGAGTCTATATAGGCTACTTCGATTAAACTACTCCATAAAGGTCCCTTGGCTGTTTTTTCGATCTGTGCTACTGCTTCAGGGTATTTTGAGAGAAAAGCATCAAGCTCAAGATGTTCTCTTGTGATGGATAAAGAGTCTACATTTTTAATATGACCATTTTCATCCCATGTAGTTAAATGAATTTCTTCTCCCATATCTACAATTGTGAGTCCATAGCCAAATTCATTTTTATAAAACCAATAGCCATTCATCTCTCCATTCCACATACAGCACACACTCATGTCTCCATTAAGATGGGTACTCAGTCCGTGTGGGATGCCTTTGATGATGGTCTCTTTAGTTATTTGGCCTTTGAATTCAGTAATTTTTATACCTGATAGTTTGGTTGGGTCTTCCACATTGGGAAACAGGTGCTTGGCTACAGCTATTCGCTCTGCTATATCACGTTTGATGGGGATGAACTTTTTGAGTCTTCGCATGACTTTATTTATTAAATCGGGTATTCTTAAATTCCAAACATGCTCTTATAAAGATATAATGTTTCAACTGTTCTTTGTTTAAGGATTACATTACCATTTTTCATTCTACATGTGATAAGTCTTCGCCTAACCTTCGATTTTGATTGAGTGACTCAATGGTTTCCATTTCAGTTACACTAAGTTGAAAATCAAATAGGTTGAAGTTCTCAGCTATTCTTTGCGGTTTTACGGACTTAGGAATTACCGCAACTCCTCTTTGAATCAACCATCGTAAGGCAATTTGGACAGCAGATTTGGAGTGGGCTTTCCCGATTTCGATGAGTTCTCGAATTTGTAACACTTCTCCCATCATAATGGGGCGCCATGCTTCCAATTGAATTTTGTGCTTTTTGGAGAATTCAAGCAGTTGAGTTTGGCTCAAATGTGGATGCATTTCTACCTGATTCAGGGCTGGTATGATTTGAGTATTTTCTATTAAATCCTCTAATTGTTGAATGCTAAAATTACATACACCAATGGCCTTGACCCTACCTTCGGCATAAAGTTTTTCCAAAGCCTTGTAAGTCTCTTTGTATTTGGTTTTTACTGGCCAGTGTATTAAGTAGAGATCAACATAATCTGTTTGCAGGCGTTTTAGACTTTCTTCGAATGAAGCAAGTGTTTTATCGTATCCTTGTTCCGTATTCCAAACCTTAGTGGTCAAGAAGATTTCATTTCTATTGACCGGGCTGGCCTTTATTCCTCGACCTACTCCTTCTTCATTGCCATAGGCAGAAGCTGTATCAATTTTGCGATATCCATTTTGTAAAGCGGCTGTAATGGCATTTTCTACCTGCCCATCATTTTGGGCAAAAAGGACACCGAGACCTACAGAAGGCATCTTAAGTCCATTGTTTAATGTAAATGTTGTTGGTTGGTTGTTGGTCATGTTTGTTTTTATTGGTGGAGTGAATTTTTTACCACTTTTTGAAGTGTTTTACGTGCATTAATTATAGCAATGCCTTCTTTAGTAATAACACAGTTTTCTTTGATTAATTCAATTAAATTTACTTTCAATGCTGTTGGTTCGATGGCTTATTCCATTTTCTTAGCCGTCATTTTTCTACCTTGATCTAGGGTTAAGCTTATAACTCTTATGTTTTCCAAATTGAAAATTAATTTAGCATCAATGTCTCTAGCTATAAATTCATGATTGCCAATTGGCATCAATTCCTTTTTTTCATCCCTAATTTGTCCGATTAGTGCATTACCTTGAAGTTTTACCTCAAAAAAAAAATTAGGCCTCAATTCATACTTCCCAATATATCTTCTAAGGTTTTCAATGCTTACTTCTTTAAGTGAAATACTTTTTATGTTGCCGTCAACCCGTTTCCACTTGATGATCTGGTTGGTATTATTTTCTTCTAAGAAGGTTTCACCCTTTTCCTGTTTGACAGACCAAGTCGTAAGGGTATTTTCGATAAAAAATTTTCTTTCTCCAAAGGGAATAAGTTTGTTTTTAGTTTTTCCTCTGTCGAAAATTAAAAGGCTATGGTCTTCAAATCTCACAATTTTTTGTGCGCCATATTCATCTTCATAAATCCCATTTATAGACTCCAAACTTGATTGAGCCAGTATTATTTTATTTAACTCATAGGGTTGTCCCATTGTGAGGGCAGCAAGTTTGGCAGCTATGATGTCTAAATTTTGAACGTTTTCACAATTTGTCAAAATGACCACATAGATATCTTTTTGAGGTACTGACAGGGCATATGTGATAAATCCATTGATCTCTCCGCTATGTTTGACAGACTTTATACCCTGAATATTGCCGATTTCCCAGCCATATCTATATTTTAATCATCAAAAAGAACTTCTTTAGCAATATTCAAAGAATCAAAAAATATAATCATATCATAATGGTAAGCATGGCCTTTATCAAGCCAATAGTAAAAAAGAAAAGGAAGCTCTTCTCCTTCTAAGACAACTTTTTTATCTGGTTCTCCAATTAAGTAAGTGAGTTCTTCTTTTGTTTTGTTCACAATGCCAATGCTGTCGAGCAGATAGTTGACCATTTGTCCTCTTTCTCTAGCTGTGCCATCCTGCCAAGCTGTTCTATCAAACACTAAGTCATTTGGGATTTTATCTCTTTCAAAGGCTATTTTGACCCTAAAAAAGACAATTGCATAATAGCCAAAAATCAAGAGTATCAAAAAGCCAAATAAGTGGAATAGTTTTTTCATTCGCGTCCTGTCTCAATTATCGCTTATCCTTATTTTTTTTAATCCACTCCATTCATGCTCTATATTTTTCATCAAAAGCGCATTGTCAAATTTCACGCTTCCCTTTGGAAATATTTTTTCATTTTGAAAAAAACTTGATTTAACGGATTCAGTTTCCAGCATTGATACTTTCCAATTTAGCGTTTTTAGTTCTAATCCTTCAAAGGCATCTTTATCTGGTGAATAGCCTATTGATCCATTTTCGAAGAACTTTGAAGCACAATCTAAATCCTCAAAAACACTTTCGTTATTCCATTTATTTGTATTGTGCGCTGTTATTGATAAATACGTGCCATCCTCACTTCTGAAACTAACCTCATAGCTTTCATTTTCTTCTTTTACCGAGAATTTTGCAAACTGATGAATTCCAGGAAATACCGTCCCTCCGGCCATGGCATTCAATTTAGAGGAGGTATCTCTTCTGGGGATGAAAACTCCTTCTTTTAGTGCGCCATTTTCTTCCCATTCTACGGCAATTCTGTGTGCTCCATTTTCGGAAGAAATTCCAATTTGCTTTGGGAATCCTTTTGGCCTTATTTCCTTTAATCTTATCAAACAGATTCCCGCAATTCCTTTTCCGTTAACTAGCTTGGGTTTGAATGGTTTTGGTAGATAATTACTTAATACTTCTTCATCAATCTGGTAATTGATAAGAATTCTTCTTTCTATTATTCCTTTGATGGTTGGTATTTTCATTTTTTCTTAATTAACTACAACTGTACATAAGGTCTGTTTTATGTCACCAAGGTCCCTTATCATACAAGTCCATAAATGAGGCGGCTGATAAATTAAAAAAATCGACCATGAAATGCGAAAATATGGCCCATCTTAAACTTTTAGTTTTTAAGTATATAAATCCCCAAACAATTCCCATAATTAAAGTGGAGACTACTACATGATAGCCACTATTGAGGTCAGAGTTGATCCCAAAAGCAGCATGATTAAGGGCAAATAAAATGCTGCTGTAAAGAACGGCCATCCAATTTGACCAATTTTTGGTGTGGTCCAACAGTAGGCCACGCCAATAAAATTCTTCTATCCATGGATTGATAAGGGCAAGGATGATCCATGGTAGCCAAATGGTCCAGTCAGATAAGGTATCATAATAAGAAAGAAATAATGGCAATGGGATCAATCCAATAAGAATGACTAAAATTGTCCACCAAAATTTCCCACTAGGTTTTTGAAGCCATTTATTGATGGAAGCAATTCCTCCATATTTTATAATAAAGAACGACCATAGCATCCAACCCATTAGTATCATAGGAATAAATGCCCATTTGCCAATGATTTGTCCAAATGTATAAGCAACTATAAGGTTTGCTCCAATTATTAGAAAGGGTGACAATAGCACGATTCGTTCTTTAGTCATTGGTTTGATGTTTGTTTATAATGTTATTTGACTTGAGGCGAGCAATGAGAAAGCATTGCTAATTGGTTGTTAATTTTTCATTTAAGCCGATAATCTTGTTATTGTCAGGAAATTTTTTTGAAAATTTTATCAATAAACTATCCCCAACTTGAAACTGATTGTCTGTATCTTCTTCTGAAAAAGTCGAATATTGCTTTCCTTCATAATAAAAATGACACCTGACAAGCCATTCATCCTTTGAATTCTTATTTGATAACCATTTTTTATAAACTACACCTTGTGATATGTTTCCATTAATTTTGAGATCATTATCTGATTGAATGCCTAACCACATTCCAAATGAGGGGCCTAAAATAAATATTGCAGCACAGCATCCTAAAATAATGTAATCAATTCTAATGTTATGATGATTTAACACTTTTGTTATCAAAAAGGGTATAAGGCCGAAAATCATTAAAAATGGTATCCATTTTAAAATTCCTTTTTTTGCGTATAGAATTTCATCTGGTAAGCCAAAAAATAAAACTAAGATGACTACTATCAATGCAGAGAGTGGAACCAAATACTTAGGATCTTTTTTGTAGAATCTGGTTATATACAATATTAGGTTTTGCATTCTTATGACTGAGATTTATACTACTAACTACATTTTACAATTATATTCTACTTTTTCAAAAAGCATATTTTCTTTTGGAATGTTGTGATCATAAAAATCAATTCCATCATTTGTATGCCTACGGCTCTAAATAGTACTCTAATTTGACCACTGTCTGCTTTTCCAGAAAGATTCCCAAATGCTTATACGTCTCGTTTTTCTTGATTTTGTTGGGATAACTAATCGAGCATTTTTTCCTAAATTATCAAATACTGCGATCTGCTTTTCAGTTGTAATTTTTCGGAATTCAATTCAGTATTATTTTTGGAAAACAGCGGTGGCAAAATTTTTATATATGTTGTTGTAGTACGTTTTAAATATCCTTAATTTTTTGGAGTTCCAATTAAGAACAAAACCTTGTGCATTTTTTGTCTTTTAATATCAATTTTCCAATCAAATTGTTCTTTATTGGCTACTTTATCTACTAGATCTTTCATTTCTGGTACTGAATAGGTTCGTAAACAAGAAACAATTCCGTCCCATAAAACTACAATGGGAATAATTGGAAATAAATAAGTGAAAAATATTCTGCCCAATTTAAAAGGTTTTATAAAAGGAGTTGTCAATAAGACATTTAAAGGTGAAAGTATCATCCCTATGAAACTTGGCAACGTTCTATCCTGAACTTCAAAAATAGCAATACCTGTATTTGCATCTACTGCATTTTGAAGTATTTTTTGTGCATCTTTTGGTTTAAAATGATGTAGAGATAAAAATTGTGTACGAAATCCCTTTAATTTTTCGGGAACATTTCTAGCATCAATGCTATCTGAAATATAATTAAAGTTTTTAGCCTCTGATATAGTATGTTCAAATGCGGTTATGTTTGGGTAATGATCGGTTAAGGTTATAGTAAGTTTAGGAATGTGTTTTAAAAGTTCAGAGTTTAACCATAATAATCCGCCACCACCACCTGAAGCTAAATCTAAAATTGTAGTGGTATTGGTAGATTTTAATTTTTCAACAAGTAAAGGCACTATGGGGGAATAGATTTTTGTTTTATTCGATACAAATTGTAAAAAATCAGTCATATAGTTTCTTAAAAAACTCGGAAACCATTGAAAATCTTCAAATTCAAATAAGTGTATACGTTTCATGCTATTATAGTTTTCTTTCCTGTTAAGTACATTATTTTTCCACCTCTACCGTTGTCATTCTTATCAGCTTTCCACTCGTAATTCATTGCATTTATTGAGGACGAAAGTTCTAATAAATCACTAGGGTTGTATAATTTTAATAACGCTATACATCCATCAACAGCTATTATTATGGGTAGGATTGGTATTAAATAGGTGAAGATTACTCGTGAAATTCTGAATGGTTTTACAAAAAGCGCAGTTAATAGAACTGAAAGGGGAACGAAAACAGTCATACCCACAATTTGCCATAAACTATCATTGTTACCTTCCACAATGACCACTGGATTTCCACTATCGGTGATTTTTTGTAAAACCTTTCTGGCTTTTGAAATTTTTAATTGATGGAAACAATTTATAAAAAGATACAGTCCATTTTCATTAGTGTTAAATTCTGAAATGTGAATTGAATTCACAACAACCTCTTCTTTTAAAAATGGCTTTACAGTTTTAATTCCTGCACCAATATTAAATTCAATATTGATAATTTTCTTCAGTTGAGTTTCATTTAAAACTCCTTCAATTACAGGAATGAAAGGTTTGGTTGCATTTACCTTTAATACAAACCAACTTAAAAATTCAGCAACCAATTTTTTGATGAATTCAGGACACCAATTCGCGTTTGTTATCTGTGTAATTTGTTTCCGTTTCATGTATAAATTAATTGGAAAATATTATTTTAGTCCAAATGTACTAAAAATATTTTACCAGTTGGACTAATTTATGAAAGATATTAAAACGAAAATTTTAGAGAAGGCTAAGAAACTCTTTAATGAGAAAGGGGTTGCGTATGTTTCGATAAGAGAAATTTCAAGAGAAGTTGGTATTAGTCATAGCAATCTTATCTATCATTTTAAAGATAAAAATGTATTGTTAACTAGTTTGCATCAGCAAATATTAACGAGTGCTATTCAATTAAATCAGGAAATAAGTACTGAAGAAAACATCTTAAATAGTCTATTTATAAGTACACTTAAAGGTTTTGAAATTATCTATGATTTTAGATTTTTTATGATTGATTTTAACCTCATAATGAGAGAAAATAAGCAACTCCATAATCAAATTAAAGAGATTGAGAAATTGCGTTTTAAGATGTATGAAGAAAAAATATCAAAGATGATAGATGAAGATCTCATTCGAAAAGAAACCTATGAAAAAGAATATGAGCATCTTATTACTTTAATACGTGTTTTTAGTGACTATTGGGTTTCTTCTTCACATATTTATGAAGAAAATCCGCAGTTGAGTATAAAAAAATATGCACGACTTTTTCTTACTTATTTTTATCCTTACTTAACGCAAAAAGGAAAGAAGAGCTTTGATGACTTACTTTCTGTATTTGATTTATAGATGTATTACAACGGTCTCGTGTATTTGGCGTTGCCAGCTTTTGCTATACATGGCCGTTGTGTGCATTTATTTATAACTTCCCCCAATTTGGGCTCTAAAATCATCACCTATCCTAACTAATAAATTTGTAAAACGCTCTCGAGTTTCACCATTACTATTAATGGTATCTTTAATTGAGTATTCATTAATACCTTCCTCTTGAAATTCATTGATTTTCTTGTTCCTCAGTTCCCCTAATCTAGCCTTTCCGAATCTAAAATTTTCAAATTCTTGAATTAATTCATTTAACTCCTGGTAGTGTTCACTTTCAATTAGTAGTAAGCTTTTTTCAACAATTTCTGTTGTTTCCCTAAGCTGTTTTGAAAATGCTTTTAATTTATTGGAATCAAGTTTTTCCCATAATTCATTGGCAATAAATTTTAAGTCAATTAACGATTTCCATAAATCATTATACAAAGTAAATTGATGTTCAGCATACCTAAGGAATAATGATTTTGATTTTTCAAGTTCTGTTTTAGTCCTTTCTAATTCAGTTTGGTACTTATTTTTTAAATCTTCAAGTTTCTCTTGATATTTGGCTTTGTCCTTATTAAGAAGTTTTTCAGCCAAGACTCCTCCGTACCATTTCGAAATCGCAATTATCAAACCTGTTGCACCACCTACAGAAACTAAAATTGCTCCAACAAAATTCAAAAAATCTAAAAATGTTAATGCTTGCATAGTTTCTGTTTTTTTGATTTGCATACAACGTTTCCGGCTAAAAAGGTTTGCTGACCCGCAGGGCAGCTATGATTTTTTAGCCATTGTGTGTGCCCAGCATGGGCATCGTTTACCTATCGAAAGATAGGTGATTAATCTAGAGGGTGCAAGACTTCAGAAAGGGAACCCTTTATCCCTTTCTTCGTGAATGGACAGGGGTAACGCCTTGAACCATTAGCAAGTCGCAAGGTGGTTTGCTGTGAGGTAAGTATTGAAGGAAGCGAAACTAGCAAATCAGGTGAAAAGAGTCGATTATGATGGACGACCAACCGCAGTATACGAAGCCCATATGTCTGGTGGTGTGAGAGGTGCAGTCCGATCAATTCATGGGTCGGAGCCGTAGACTCGATTGGTGGAGGTTTTATTCTAAGTCAGAAATTCATTGTTCTCTTTCGTCCTCCAATTTTCAATAACTATTCCTTTGATTCGACTGTGATGCTTTTCGTTTCCCGTTACCATAACCACCGAAGTGACTCCAATCAAAAGATCAAAATCGGGTATTCTAGTTCCTACTCTTTCTAATCGCAAGCGTTCTTCGCTATATAAATCTAGCACATCTGTTATTGGTAAAACGCTGAAATTTGATTTTACTAGACTTACGTTTTTTAGTTCTTTTTTGATATCCGAACTCTTCAACGCGCCATAGGTAATTTCTGCTATTGTTATCTCTGATACGTAACAATTCTTCAAACCTACTGCTTTGAATTTATTGTTAAGTCGATACTTTGCTTTAAAAAAATCAATTAAAATATCGGTGTCAATTAAGTACATTGTTTTCTAACTTTGAAGGCATTAGTTAGGGGGCGGTTTTAACCTATTGAATTTAGTTTAAGTTGATGTCTCTATCCGAAACAGTTCTATCAATAATCGTTTCTTCTGTTAAGTTTTTCTCTGCTTCCCAGATGCCAAACAGTTCATCAATTAATTGCTCTTCACTCGATTCTTCAGCTTCGATTTCTTTTTTTTCTGTAATGTTTTCTACCCCTTTTTTCAGTTCTAGTGTGAATTGATTCAATAGATCAACTTTGTCTTTAAAATCAAGATTTTGGAAAAATTTCAGTACATCACTTATACTTAGTTCTTTCATGTCTACTTCACGTTTACGGTAATTTACTTGAATTTTATTCGATTTTCAATCCTTTTAGTCCTTTTTCTAATTTCATATTCATCTCCACCAACTTTAGCCAGGGCGCAGTGCTGGGGAACGAAGCATTGTCGGCCTAGCAAAGTATGTGCCCGGCACGGGCATCCTTAATTATTGGAAGATAATTAATAAAACTAGAGGGTGCAACACTTCAGAAAGGGAACTCTTTATCCCTTTCTTCTTGGATGGGCAGGGGTGATGCCTTGAACCATTAGCAAGTCGCAAGCTTAAACTCTTGACCAGAAAGACCACTCTGACTTCCTTTGATGAACGTATGGCTCAAATCAACCAAACCCTGAGGGGATGGATCAACTACTTCCGTCTGGCCAGTATACACCAGAAACTTAAAACGCTGGAATACTGGCTTCGTAATCGATTACGTTACTGCATTTGGCATGATTGGATGACTGAACGATCCCGCAGGGGGAATGTCCGGTGGACATTCAAGTAAAGGAACCGTAAAACGGGAGGGTTAGGAAAAGAAAAGGCGGAGCCTGATCCGATTAGGAGTAGATCCAAACATTGCCTATGCCTGGAGTCGAACCCGAATGGGTGGGTGGCGAGTAGCTCAAAGTCCAATCTTAGGCACTACCATCACCCTGGAAAAGCTTCAGAAACGTGGTTATATTGACTGGCTCTATCAGTCAGGGCCGTCTACTCGATTGTACGCTGCTATTTTAATTATTTAACCAATTCATTGCCTCAACTATCCCTTTGTCTTTTTCTCTGTTTTCTTCTACCTCAAAGGGAATTTCTTTATCAGGTTTTACATTTTCAACATAAGCATTCCCGTTTCTATCGCAATAAACACCTGTACTTATTACTAAGACAATTTCATTATTAATAATTTCCCAACTATTATTTGTGGTTTTACCTTCTGTGGGTTCACCAAAAAATCTAGTATTTTTTTGTCCTTTAAATGCAACCGCTACAAATTCTCCGGAACTGGTAGTCCATCTACTTGTTAAAACTGCGATTTTCGACTTTCGAATTCTCGGCTTTTTGCCTATTGGAAAAACATTATTTCCCGCGTACCAAAAATCATTTTTTATAATGTCTCCAGTAAATAGTGTATTCTTATTTTCATCTTGAATGTTAACCACCGTTTCAGTATCTAAAAGTGGTGCAATGCCTGCCAACATTACATTGATATTTCCACCACCGTTATATCGCAGGTCTATAATCCACTTATTCACCTTATTGTTATGAAGTTCAATCAGAGAGTTTCTTATTCTCTCTGCTTCTTTATGTCCATCAAGGTTGGGACCAACTCCCACTATTTTTAGATATCCAATCTGATTCGGTAACAGGGCATATTCATATCTGGAATCTACATTATTAACAATCTTCCAAATTTCAGGGTCATATTCTCTGTTATCTGCATTTCTAGAATTCATATGATCCGTAAAATTTGCAACTATTGAATAATCGGATGTTTTTCTAATGTGTCCATGATGATCTCTTAAACCATTTAACAAAGTTTCAAAGGCAGGTTTTAAATCATCAATTTCTTCTGCACCTTTTGCAGCTTCATATATTTTAGTAGTTAGAGAGTCCCAATCTACAGATTTAGTATAGTAGGAGATGTCTTTTGACTTGGAAATAACCGTGTCTAATACTTGAATCATTTTCGCTTCTCTTGTTTGTCCAAATATTGTATTAGAACAGACTATTATCAAAAACACTAGTATATATTTCATTCGCTTAAAGTTTGTTTTTCGTTAATATCCTATAAGTATACACTGGTGCTAGTTTTTAATTTCCACTAAATATACAAAGGAATAAAAGTCTTGTCAATAGGGGAGTAGCGCCGATTGAGCAACTACTCATAAACCTCCACTACCAACTCAATCTCCACTGCTTGACCTCTGGGTAAAGAAGCCATACCCACTGCTGCACGTGCATGCTTCCCTTTTTCACCAAAAACTTCCACCATCAGATCTGAAAAGCCATTGATCACTTTGGGCTGATCCACGAAGTTGGGATCTGAATTGACCATACCTAATACTTTTACTATTCGCTTTACTCGTTTAAGGTCTCCCAACATGGCCTTTAAGACCGACAATTGATTGATGGCGGTTAAGCGGGCGCCTTCATAGCCTTTTTCGATGGTGACGTCCTGACCCAGTTTGCCTGTGATTTCTCTGCCATCAGCATACCTGGGCCCTTTTCCGGCTAAAAAAATGAGGTTACCTGCCTGTACACCATTGACATAATTGGCTACGGGTTGAGGTGGGCTAGGGAGGGTAATGCCCAATTCGGCTAGTTTCGCTTCCGGATCATAACCGGGCTCTGGTTTTTCAACTTGTTCGCAAGCAGAGAATAGAATAAGCAACAACAATAGTGGTAATAGATTTTTAAGCATGGTGTACATTTTATTTTTTGTTTGAAATTTTCCTTATCCAATCTTACTTACTGGGCTTAAAGTCTGCCGCTTGCCACAATGGATCACTTTCATAGTAATTGCCATAGACAAAATATTCTTCAGGGATAAAAAATATAGAGTGCAGTGGTATTAATTCCTACACTCTACACCCTCAACCCTACACTAAGAATTTCTAGGGGAATTGAATTATCTAGTAAACAAGCTTCTACTGGCTTACGACTTAAGCGTTTCTCGGAAATACCTTAGCCAATTGCCGCCCAGGATTTTTTCAATATCACCTGTGCTATAACCTCTTTTATCCAAGACTCGAGTAACATGTTTGTAGCGATCCGGACCATCCAATTCAGGAATCCAAGGGGGCCAGCGTACCTGATAAGAGGGTTTGAATCTGCTTAGGCGAGGAATGAACCAGTTTTGTCGAGTGGCTCCATTCGCTTCTAAACCTTGGATGGCAAAATCGGTGGCTACTCCAACATGCTCAATCCCGGCTACTTTTACGGCATGATCGATGTGATCTACATAAGTCTCCAAAGTGGTGGCTCCTCCTGGATCTGGTCCGATCATATAACCCAAACAAATGATGCCCATCACGCCTCCTTTATCGGCCATGGCTCTGATTTGCTCGTCGGTTTTGGCACGTGGATGTTTGGGATATAAGGCTTCACACATGCTATGATTAATAGAAGCTCCTGTTTTGCTGAATTGGATGCCATCCATTGTGGTTTGGTATCCACAATGGGAAAGATCAATTATGATCCCCAACTCATTCATCCTTTCTACAGCTTCTACTCCAAAATCAGATAGACCTGCATTGGTGCGTTCGGTACAGCCATCACCTAATAGATTTCTTTCGTTATAGGTGAGTTGTATCCACCGGGCACCTGCTTTATAGAGGAGATCGAGGTTATCTATCGATTTTTCCATCATGGTGGAATTCTGAAAACCATACATGACCGCTACCTTCTTTTCCTTTTTTGCCCGTACAAAATCATTAGCTGTTTTGGCATGTATGAGCTTGTCGGGGTTTTCCTGAATCCTTTGGGTCCATTCAGCCATGGAAGCCATTGCTGCTTCAAAGTTTCTGGATACCAGAGAGGCTTTGAAGCCGGTATAGCCGGATTTTGCGAGAGCAGCAAATGAATCTTCATCCCAACCCCTAGGGATGAGCAAACCATCAATCACAATGGCTTTTTTGTAAATTTTATCTGGATTGGCGGATTGGAGGGCTTGTTCAGAAGTCCAATAATTAGGAAATGAGGTTAAATCATTGAGGACTTGTCCCGGCAATAGGGCACCAAAAGGCAATAGTTTGAGTAAGTTTCTACGTTTCATATGCTGTAATGATCCTGTTTCCTCCTTTAAGTTAGGAATATTATTTTTTAGATCATTATGAAGAGGAAGAATAAAAGATTCAAATGAATGTTGTAATCTTTTATCTAAAGAACAAATAGGGAGATACAAATTGACTGTTTACTTCATTTCTTCAAGTGAAATATAGAGGAGTTCTAGATATTTACCATCTAGGTGATTGAAGTCTTTATCAGTTGTTACTAATTTTAAATCGAAAACACTTGCAGTAGCTGCAATCCAAATATCGTTTTTACCCATATTCCTGGATGAAAACTTACTATTTGATTGATCAATTTTTCCTTGGCTAAAAGCATCAATTTCAGCATATCTATAAATGACCTCTTCAAAATTAATCCCGAATTCCGTCAAGCGACTCATTAATTCTTTAATGCGTTGTTTCCTTTTGTACCAAGTCCTGCTTTTAATATTGATGCTTCAATTTCACCTTTTGAGATAATTGATATACCAATTCTATTATCACCGCTGAAAATTTGATGTTTAGTAAGTGGTTGGACAAAAATAACTATTACTTT
>JBCBCD010000026.1:0-18103 GCA_038530915.1 Bacteroidota bacterium | reverse complement strand
TTCTCCAAAAACCATTCAAACCGATTTATGTTCCTGAAATAAATGACGAAATGTTGGTTTTGCCCGACGAAGAGACTCGTCACGTGGTTCAAGTGATGCGAATGAAAGTAGGGGAGCAGATCAATATAGTAGATGGCAAGGGGATTTGGTATAAGGCAAACATTGTTGAATTGATGAGAAAACATTGTGCTGTAAAAATTTTTGAAACCGAAGATCGCTCCGCTTTACACGACTATAAAGTAAACATTGCTATCGCTCCCACCAAGAACATAAATCGGTTTGAATGGTTTTTGGAGAAAGTAACAGAGATTGGGATCAATTCTATCAGTCCCATATTTTGTGAACGCTCGGAAAGAAAAAAAGTACGCATGGATCGCTTGCATAAAGTGATGGTTGCAGCCATGAAGCAATCTCTCAAGGCCAAATTGCCTCTTTTAAATGAACCTGTAAGATTTGATGATTTTGTGGAGCAAAAATTAGAAGAACAAAAGTTTATTGCCTATCTCGGTGAAGACGTTAAAGGACATTTAAAATCAAACTACGAAAAAGAGCAAAACGTTACCATTTTAATTGGGCCAGAAGGAGACTTTTCTGACGATGAAATTCAAAAAGCCAAAGGAAAAGGTTTCATAGGTGTAAGCCTGGGACCTTCAAGATTAAGAACAGAAACTGCAGGAATAGCTGCTTGTCATATTATTAATTTACTGAATCAATAGAATACGAAATGAGACAGATCGCTTTAGTTGTAATCGCATTACTTGTAATGTCTGTGAGCAATATGCCATTTGAAGATACAAGAGGTTTAAGGTTAGGATTGATGAAATACAGTGGGGGAGGAGACTGGTATTCTAATCCTACTGCTTTGCCTAATTTGGCCAAATTTTGCAATCAATTTTTAAAAACAAATTTTGAAATTGATTACGGAACGGTCGAAGTTGGAAGTGCAGAATTGTTTGATTATCCTTTTATACACATGACCGGACACGGAAATGTAGTGTTTTCAGATGCTGAAGCTGAAAATTTAAGAAACTATCTCATCGCTGGAGGTTTCCTGCACATCGATGACAATTACGGAATGGATAAATATGTGAGAATAGCCATGAAGCAGGTGTTTCCTGAACAAGATTTCATTGAACTGCCTTTTGATCACGAAATTTATCACCAGAAATATGATTTCAATACAGGGCTTCCTAAAATCCATAAACACGACGAGAAACCCGCCCAGGGCTTTGGCCTTTTTTGGGAAGGTAGATTGGTGTGTTTCTACTCCTATGAAAGTGACTTAGGAGATGGATGGGAAGATGAAGAAGTGCATAATGATCCATTAGAAGTACGTTTGAAAGCACTTCAAATGGGAGCAAATATCATTCAGTTTGCTTTTGAACAATAGTTCAATTTGGATGAGGGAGTGAGTTGATTCACAGCTTATTATGAGCTTACTCCCACATTAAATTTTTGTTGTTTTTAATGTACTTTTTGATGTTTATCCAAAAAGCTACAAATAAATATACAATGACCGGAGAACCCAAGGTCGCAAAAGTGATATAAATAAAATATACCCTCACTCTCGAAGATGCGAGTCCCATTTTCTTACCTAAATAGCTACAAACTCCAAAGAGTGACTGGTCCAATGCTTGTCTAATCCTTTCCATATGCTAAACTGCTTTCTTCAATTTACGTCACAGTAACAATAAATTATAGAAAAGGATCAAAACAAGCCATTAAAATTTGTCCATCTTTTGATTTTTAGTTGAGTTCTCCTCGTCTTTGTAAATTATTATTTGGTGTGGATGTGGTATTGTCGAATATTCATTGGTGCATGCTGACCGCGGAATACTCTGACTTAGATTGGTATTGTTGTTCAATAATTTGATTGTTGCTTGATTGGCTTTTTAAAATATAAGCCGTTGCTACACAAGCGAATAAAAAAAGTACCAATAAAAAAGCATTTTCAATTTTCTTAGATTTTTTTTGTTTTGTGTCTCTTAGTGTTTTCATGTCCCAAAAAGTTGTAGTGTTATAATTGATTATGATTGTTTGGCCATAGTTTGGCCAGCTCAGTAACTAGTACTGAGTATATTGATTATGTGTCGTCGTATTATTAATATCTAGTCGTTTGGGATGTAAAAGTGATAGGGTTATGAAGACAATACAAATATGTAAAAAATATATAATATATTAATTATTTGTATGTGTCTTTTTTGTACGTATTTAAAAAATGTTTAATGTTTTGCTTAGTATAATGCAAAGATCATGCCAGTTTGATAGGTAGTGCTTTATAAATATAAAAAAATAATAATATAAATAGATTGGTAAGAATTCAATACCGTGTAACAAAAGTTAACTAATATTTTGAACGATCAGGTTTTTAGTCTAGATGAGGCGCAGCACAGTAGCAATTCATATTGATATGAGCATGAGTATTCAATATACTTTAACCAACAACCCTATGAAAAATGAACGATGAACAATGACTCATGAAAGATATTCAACTACCAAATTTGCAGTCCTGGTTGAAGCGCCTTCGTTTCCTAATATCTGATGCAATTGCTCATACCCTTGCTGGATTTGAGCTTTTTTACTTTCATCATGCAATAATAGGTTTAATTCTTTCGACAAGTTTTCAGTAGTTAGTTCATTTTGAATCAACTCCGTTACAATGGCTTCGTCTACTATCAGGTTGGCCAATGCAATGAACTTAATGCGATCTGAAACCAATTTCTTTGCAATCATAAACGATAACTGATTGCCTCTGTAACAAACCACTTGTGGAACTTTAAATAGAGCTGTTTCTAAAGTAGCAGTACCAGAAGTAACCAATGCCGCTTTGGCCTCACTCAAAAGAGGGTAGGTTTGGTTGCTAACTATTTTAATGTCTTGTTTGTAATCTTGAATAATACCTTCATAAAAACTTAAAGGAATGGATGGTGCCCCAGCAATGACCACTTGATATTTCTCCGAGTATTCTTTACTAGCGGCCAACATCACTTTAAGCATACGAGTGATTTCTTGTTTTCTACTGCCAGGTAATAGAGCAATAATAGGTTTTTCATTTAAACCATTCCGGGATCTGAAATCGACCGGCTTGGGATAGTTTTTGACTACATCCAACAAAGGATGCCCTACAAAGTCTACCGGATAATCGTATTTATCGTAAAATGCTTTCTCAAAGGGAAGAATGACAAACAGTTTATCTATGTTTTCTTTAATTCCATAAACTCTATTGGGTTTCCAGGCCCATAATTGAGGTGATATGTAATACAGGTTTTTATAGCCTTGTTGGCGAGTCCATTTGGCTATTCTAAGATTAAAACCAGGATAGTCGATCATTATGACAGCGTCGGGTTGGTATTCGGCAATGTCTTTTTTGCAGAAATCCATATTCTTCAGTATGGTCCTAATGTTTTTGAGTACCTCAATAAAGCCCATAAAGGCGAGGTCTTTATAGTGTTTGACCAGATGGCCACCAGCATTTTCCATCAAATCACCTCCCCAAACTCTAAAATCTGCTTTAGAATCAAGACTTTTAATTGCTTTTATCAGGTTGGAACCATGAAGGTCGCCAGATGCTTCACCTGCAATAATGTAGTATTTCATTAATTATGTGTGATGTGATGATATGGTGATATATGATGTGGTGATAAGTGATCACATATTACCACATCACTACATTAAATTATTTAAGCAAATCTACCCCGTAATAAATTACCCAAACCATGGCTAAAATAACCGTTGCAATCGCGACGCCTCTTAAGGAAAGCATCATTCTCCTTTTGTAGTAATAATTAAAGGGTACGATATTGGTACAAATAGCCACCAATGTAAGCGTTCTTTCCCTGAAACTAGTAGTCAAACCCCGACTAGACGCCCAACCTGCATTATCAAGCTGTCCAAAAACCAAATACAGCAATAGGACGCCAACTACTGGTAATAAGATGCCAATGCCCAATCCAAAAGGTAAATTATTTCTATTCATGTATAGGTACATTAGATGGAGTAATTGCTTCCAGTGCTTTTATAGGATCTATGGCCGGATAATTGGTCAAATCATGCATAGATGGCACAACGGAAATATATCCGTTTTCTAATGCCCAAACGTCCGTATCCTCACCTTCATCGTCATTGACGAATTTTCCGGTTAGCCAATAATAATTTTGTCCCCTTGGATCTTTTGATTCGACAAATTCCTCAACCCATCTCGCTTCTGCTTGTCTACAAACTTTTATTCCTTTGATTTCTTCTGTTTTTAGAGCGGGTATATTCACATTAATCAAATTTCCTTTGTCCATGCCATTATCCAGCACGTATTGAATAATCTGCGAAATATATGGTTTTGCTGCATCAAAGTCTGCCCCCCAAGCATAATCTAATAATGAAAACCCTATAGATGGAATTCCTTCTAGTGATGCTTCCATCGCCGCCGATAAAGTCCCGGAATAGATAATATTAATCGATGCATTAGAGCCATGATTTATACCTGAAACACATAGATCAACTTCTCTGTCTTTCAGAAGTACATGCTTGGCAAGTTTTACACAATCTACAGGAGTACCTGTACATTCATAGGCTTCTATATCTTCTCCATAAATATCGACTTTGTGTAAACGCAACGGATCTGAAATTGTAATGGCGTGACCCTGACCTGATTGTGGACTATCAGGAGCTACTATGATTATATCAGCTATCTCTTTGACTACATTTACTAGTGCTTGTATACCAGGCGCAGCTATTCCATCATCATTGGTAACTAAAATAAAGGGCTTTTTCATTTCTTTCATCTTTAATTTTTCTTTCTTCCTTTTAAACTTCAAAAGTACTATAAAATTTCGTCGCTATAAATCATTTTTATTAACATTAGTGCTACGATTTACTTACAATCTACTGACTAATTATTTGAATAAATAGACAACTTTTTATTGGTCTGGGTATTTTATTATGTTATACATAAACAAAAACAAGCCTTAAACGGTCGAACAAAATAGAAGAATCAACTAATATGGCAACATTTGGTAAAAAAGGCGTTTTATTGGTCAATTTGGGTACGCCCGACTCACCCAAAAGAGGTGCAGTAGCTCGATACCTATCAGAATTCTTAATGGATAAAAGAGTAATTGATTATCCTTGGTTAGCTAGAACTATTTTGGTTAGAGGTTTAATTGCCCCAATTAGATCCGGGAGCTCTTCTAAACTTTACAAAAAGCTTTGGACTGAGGAAGGATCTCCACTGAAAGTATATGGTGAAAGGGTTGCAGAAGGTGTACAAGAGCATTTGGGGGATGGATATGTAGTAGAATTGGCTATGCGCTATCAAAACCCATCCATTGAGTATGCTATTGATAGACTAATGAAAGAACAGGTTTCTGAGATAGTAGTTGTACCTATGTTTCCACAATATGCTTCTGCAACTACTGGTTCAGTTCACGACGAAGTGATGCGCATTATGCGTAAAAAAGAAAGCATTCCAGATATAAAGATGGTTAACTCTTATTATGACTATGAACCCATGATTGAGATCTTTGCAGACAATGCCCGTAAATTTGATCTGGATTCATACGATCACATTATATTCAGTTACCATGGTCTTCCTCAAAGGCAGTTGAGAAAGGCAGACGACTGCAACCATTGTACCAAAGTTGATAACTGTTGTGGAACAATTTCTAAGGTAAATCAATTCTGTTACTCAGCACAATGTCATGCGACAACTCGTGCAATAGCAGAAAAACTGGGCTTGAAAGACAGCGATTATACGACCGCTTTCCAAAGTCGCCTTGGTCCGGAAGAATGGGCCAAACCTTATACAAGTAAAGTATTGGAAGAGTGGGCAGAAGAAAAAAATGCCAAGAGAATTTTGGTGTTTAGTCCAGCCTTTGTAGCTGATTGTTTGGAAACCATCATCGAGATTAGTGACGAATACCAGGAAGAGTTTGAAGAGATGGGGGGAGAAAAAGTAGACTTGGTTCCTAGTTTAAATGACGATCCGCGTTGGATAGAAGCTGTAAAAGACATAGTTTTGGACTACGCATAAATTTATAGGTGATGGGTGATAGGTGATGTGTGATCATCCATCACCTATCACCCATCATCTATTATTTATAAGCTAAATGAACTTTCAGGAAATACAAAAACAACTTAAGAATAAATCTTACCAGCCCATCTACTTTCTTCATGGATCAGAGGCCTACTTCATTGATCAAATCACTCATTATATCGAGCAAAATGCTTTGAATGAAGCGGAGAAAGCATTCAATCAAAGTATTTTTTATGGCAAAGAGATCAATCATTTACAAGTGGTAGATGCTGCAAGGCGCTTTCCTATGATGTCTCAATATCAAGTAGTTATTATTAAGGAAGCACAAGAAATGAAGAGCCTGAAGGAATTGTTGACTTATGTGGAGAAGCCACAGAAGCAAACTATTTTAGTGATTGCACACAAGTATAAAAAATTCAATTTCAACTCTAAGTTTGGGAAAGCACTTAAGAAAAATGCAGTAGTTTTTGAATCAAAAGCACTCTACGACAACCAGGTACCGGATTGGATACAGTCGTATTTAGCTGGAAAGAAATTAAAAATAACTCCTGATGCGTGTGTTTTAATGGCTGAGTACCTGGGAACAGATCTATCAAAAATCTCCAATGAACTCGATAAGTTATCTATCAATATTGAAGCCGGCACTGAAATCAATCAACAGCACATAGAAGATAATATAGGTATTAGCAAAGATTATAATGTTTTTGAGTTGCAAAAAGCATTGGGTACAAAGCAAGTACTAAAAGCCAACCGTATTGTTCAATACTTTGCTTCCAACCCTAAGAAAAACCCTACACCAGTCGTTTTGGCTTCACTCTACAACTATTTTAGCAAGCTCTATATGTTGCGATCCCTACCCAATACACCAGATAAAGAGCTGGTCAGTACACTGGGCTTAAGATCTGCTTATTTTTTGAAAGAGTACAAAGCTTCACTTCGGTATTACTCAAAAGCAGAGCTTGAAAAAGTAATAGATTTGCTTTCAGAATATGACCTTAAATCTAAAGGAGTCAATTTTGTCCAGACTGGAAAAGCAGAAGGTGAATTACTTAAAGAGTTGGTTTGGAGAATCTTACACAAGGAACAGTCTTTGAATATACAAGCATAAGAAAAAATCTTATCCATTTCTTTGATTTCTGCACTTTAGCGTTTTATATTTAAGGCGCAAAAAATAAATTAATTACAATGACTATATCTAATACATTTTTTTGGTGGCGCAATATTCATTCGAGTTAACGGGTGAGTAGATGAGTCTATTATAAATGTATTAAAACGGCTTGTTGGATTCCACCCAACAAGCCGTTTTTGTTTTGACTAAAATCAAATATAGGTTTATGGGAACACTAACTCAGGAAAAATTACAAATTCGTACCCTTGTAAAGCGACATCTGGCAGATACAGTGACGGCTGTTTCTCTATTTTTAAAAGTACGGGATCATTTCACCAGCCCTGTACTTTTGGAAAGTAATGATTTTGCTAGTGCAGAAAATTGTTTCTCGTTTATTGGACTGGATGAGATCGGATCTTTTATGGTGGAAAACTATAAAATCACTCAGCATTTACCTGGTAGGACCAAGATAGAGTCAAAAGTAGAAGACGAAAATACTGTTTCAGATAGCTTGAAAGCTTACCTCGATGCTTTCGACTTGGATTATCCGGAAACATTTGGTGGATTCAATGGCTTGTTTGGCCATGTGGGTTTTGAAGCAGTACAATACTTTGATACGCTTTCTTTTGATGAGAAAAAACGTAAAACCGAAATTCCTGACATTCGTTTCAGTTTTTACAGATACGTTATCGCCATCAACCATTACAAAGATGAACTTTTCATCTTAGAGAATCTCTTACCAGGTGAAGAATCTAAATTGGAAAAGCTCGAAAACCTAATCGCTTCTCAAAGAATTGCACAACACAAATTCCAATTGGTAGGAGAGGAAAGCAGCAACCTGAGCGATCAGGAATTTATGGATCTGGTGACTGCTGGTAAAAAACACTGCCAGTTAGGGGATGTATTTGAAATCATCCCCTTTAAATGCCTGTGCATATTGACGGGAGAAAACGATTTGAAATACATCCCCTAACTGGCATTTAAAGGGGATGATTTCAATGTATACCGAGTATTGCGTTCCATTAACCCTTCTCCCTATCTTTTTTATTTTGATTATGGCAATTACAAAATCTTCGGCTCATCTCCTGAGGCACAGATGGTGATTAATGATGGAATAGCTACGGTGAACCCAATTGCAGGTACCTATAAAAGATCTGGCGATAGCATCATCGATACCAAAAGAGCATTAGAGTTGACCAACGATCCTAAAGAAAATGCAGAACACATCATGCTAGTGGATTTAGCCAGAAATGACTTGGGTAGACACTCAAAAGAAGTGAGGGTTAAGAAGTTGAAAGAAGTACAGTTCTTTAGTCATGTAATACATTTGGTATCAAAAGTTGAAGGAGTTTTGGATGAAGAAACAAATCCGGTAGTAGTCTTTGGTGATACTTTCCCTGCAGGAACTTTATCTGGTGCGCCTAAATACAAAGCTTTAGAATTGATCGGGCAATATGAGAATCAGAGTAGAAACTTTTACGGCGGTTCTTTAGGTTTTATCGATTTCAATGGCAATATGAACCAAGCAATTGTGATCAGATCTTTCTTGAGTAAAGATAATGTATTGTACAGCCAAGCAGGAGCTGGAATAGTAGTGAGCAGTGTAGAAGAGAACGAATTGCAGGAAGTGAATAATAAATTGGGAGCCTTGAAAAAAGCATTGAAAGAGGCTGAAAAACTTTAATCTCAGCATTTAAAAAATTGAGCAAATGAAAATTCTTGTTTTAGATAATTACGATTCATTTACTTTTAATTTAGTTCAATATATCCAGGAGATACTTGAACACAAGATAGATGTATTTAGAAACGATGCCATTTCTTTAGAAGCTGTAGACCATTATGATGTGATCATCTTGTCTCCGGGGCCGGGCTTGCCTTCAAATTCTGGAATTATGCCCAAATTAATAAAGAAATATGCTGGTGAAAAGATGATCTTAGGGGTTTGTCTGGGCCATCAAGCCATTGGAGAAGCTTTTGGTAGTGAGTTGGAAAACTTATCCAAAGTATATCACGGAGTAGATACACCTATCCATATCACAGATCAAAATGATTTGTTGTTTGAAGGAATTGAACAGCAGATTCAGGTAGGTCGATATCATTCTTGGGTGATCAATAAAAAGCACCTTTCTCCTGACTTGAAGGTTACTGCTTTGGATAGCAATGGTGAGATTATGGCAATCAAGCATAAAGAACACCAAATCTGGGGTGTACAGTTTCATCCTGAATCAATTATGACAAAGGATGGTATGAAAATGCTGAGAAATTTCTTAAATCACTGCAAAAATACATTAGAAGCAGCTGTGCCTGCAGTTGCCTAAATTTCAACTTATGAAATCCATATTAACAAGACTATTTGATCACCGTGAATTGACCCGCGCCGAAGCTAAGCAAGCGCTTATTGAAATTGCACATGGTCAGCACAATCACATACAGGTAGCTGCATTTACAACTGTATACAATATGAGACACATCACACTGGGTGAGTTGGAAGGTTTCCGTGATGCTTTGTTGGAGTTGTGTGTACCTTTTGAGTTAGATGGGATGGAGACGATTGATATTGTAGGAACGGGTGGTGATGGAAAGAACACCTTCAATATTTCAACTACTTCTGCATTTGTTATTGCGGGTGCAGGTTATAAAGTGACCAAACATGGTAGTTATGGTGTGTCTTCAGCAGTAGGTTCTTCTAATGTATTGCAAGAATTAGGTTATAACTTTACCAACGATCAGGATGCTTTGAGGCGTCAGTTGGATAAGGCAGGTATTTGTTTTTTGCATGCTCCTCTTTTTCACCCAGCTATGAAAGAAGTAGTACCAGTGCGTAAACAGTTGAAAATGAAAACCTTTTTTAACATGCTGGGGCCATTGGTAAATCCTGTACAACCAGCTTATCAGTTGTTTGGTACCTTTAGTATGGAGCTATCGCGCATGTATCAATACATTATGCAACAAACGGGTAGAGCTTTTGCGATCGTTTTTGCTTTAGATGGCTATGATGAGATTTCTTTAACTGGTGATTTTTCTTTAAGAACAGATAGAAGTGAACGCATTATTTCTCCTGAAGATTTGAAAAAAGAACGCATAGATCCAAGAGCACTTTATGGTGGAGAAACCAACGAAGAAGCTTCTACAATCTTACAAGCCATACTAAAAAATGAATCTACTAAAGCACAACATGAGGTGGTAACAGCCAATGCAGGAACTGCCATACAAGTAATGAAGCCTGAAAAAACTCTACACGAGTGTATTGCTGAAGCCAAGGAAAGTATCGAAAGCGGAAATGCATGGAAAACCTTCCAAACTTTAATCGATATGCAATAAACTGAATGAAATCACACATCACCACATCACCATATCAAAAGATCACAGGATCAAAAGATTAAAAGATAATAATCATGACCATTTTAGATAAAATCGTACAACATACAATAGAGGAAGTAGCAAAGAGAAAAAAAGAAACTTCAGAGGCTGCCTTATTGGATCAAGAATTGTATTCGCGTACAACTTATTCTTTCAAGGATTTTCTTCAAAATCCTGCTAAATCGGGCATTATAGCAGAATTTAAAAGACGTTCTCCTTCAAAAGGGGATATTAATCCTGAAGTGACTGTTGAGCAAGTGACTACAGGGTATACAGCAGCTGGTGCTTCTGGCTTATCAGTTTTGACGGATACGCACTATTTTGGGGGCACTACTCAAGATTTGATTACAGCCAGAGGCTTGAATGAAATTCCCATTCTTAGGAAAGATTTCATCATTGACCCTTATCAGGTGATTGAAGCACGAGCTATGGGAGCCGATGTCATTTTGTTGATCGCAGAATGTTTGGAAGCCAATCAGTTGAAAGACTTGGCTGCCAAAGCTAAAGAGCTGAACTTATCCGTTTTAATGGAGATCCACTCTGCTGATCAATTGGAAAAACTTTGTGATGAAGTAGACGTAGTAGGGGTAAATAATAGAAACCTGAAAGATTTTACAGTAAGCTTAACAACTTCTCTTGAGTTGGCTGATTTAATTCCCGATAATGTGGTCAAGATTTCAGAAAGTGGTATAAGTGATCCCAATGCTATTGTAAAGTTGAAACAAGTTGGTTTTGAAGGCTTTTTAATCGGTGAATATTTCATGAAGAGTGCAGATCCAGGAGCTACTTGTAAAAAATTCATTGAACGCGTCAAGTATATTGAAGATACTTATAATAATGCCATTGCTTAATTAGACTGTATCAATTTAATAGTTGATCCAGCCAGTGTTTTTTTGGAGGTTTTCTAATCAAAAGCATTGCTTTTGCTTAGAAAATCTCCAAAAGAAACTCACTTTGGCGAATCAAAACGAAGTATGAGTTTTGATTCGCTGCAAATAAACAAACTATGAAGATCAAGGTATGTGGAATGAAAAATCCCGATAATATTGAATTGCTCTTAAAGCAGCCTATCGATTTTATTGGGTTTATTTTTTATCCCAAGTCAAAACGTTATGTTGGTAAAAATCAATTGTCTAAATGGATAAGTTCCAATGAAAATCTTTTTGGAGAGGTTCAAAAAGTTGGGGTTTTTGTGAATGCAGAAATAGAAACTCTGCTCAATACTGTACATGATTATAAATTGGATTACGTACAACTTCACGGGGAGGAAAGCCCGGAGTATTGTAGAGAAATTAATTTATTATGGGAGGCCAGCACCTTGAGAAAAGCTAAGTTGATAAAGGCTTTTTCTGTAGATGAAGATTTTGATTTCTCCATCACATCACCTTATTCATCTTTTTGTAGGTATTTTATTTTCGACACAAAAGGAGAATCCTATGGAGGCACTGGTAAAACCTACGACTGGAGTATACTTCAGGAATACCAAGGGATTACGCCTTTCTTCTTAAGTGGAGGAATAAGTCCTGAACATGTAGAAGCTATCAAAAAGCTGAACATTCCACAATTGTCGGGATTGGATATAAATAGTCGTTTCGAAATCGAACCAGGACTTAAAGATATTGAACAGCTTGCATCTTTTGTAGAACATTTTAAATCGTAACACAGTCATGATTGCAGTAGATTCCAGAGGTTACTATGGAGAATTTGGTGGAGCATTTATCCCTGAAATGTTACATCCAAATGTAGAAGAATTACGCTCTAAATACATCAATATTATGTATGAAGAGAGCTTTCAAAAAGAATACAATGATTTGTTGAAAGACTATGTAGGCAGACCTACTCCTTTGTATTTGGCAGAAAGATTGTCAGAAAGGTATAAAACACCTATTTATCTAAAACGAGAAGATCTTTGTCATACGGGTGCACATAAGGTCAACAACACCATTGGGCAAATTTTAATGGCGCAACGATTAGGTAAAAAAAGAATCATTGCCGAAACGGGCGCAGGCCAACACGGTGTAGCTACAGCTACCGTTTGTGCATTAAAAGGTATAGAATGTATTGTCTATATGGGAGAAGTTGATATTGCCAGACAAGCTCCTAATGTTGCCAGAATGCGCATGTTGGGTGCTGAAGTGAGACCAGCAACCAGTGGAAGTAAGACTTTAAAAGATGCTACCAATGAAGCCATTAGAGATTGGATTAACAACCCGGTAGATACACATTATATCATTGGATCAGTAGTGGGACCGCATCCTTACCCAGATATGGTTGCACGTTTTCAGTCAGTTATTTCTGAAGAAATCATGTGGCAGCTGGAGGAAAAGACAGGCAAGAGAGATCCTGATATAGTGATTGCTTGTGTTGGAGGAGGAAGTAATGCTGCGGGTGCGTACTATCACTATTTGAATAAAGAACAAGTGCGTTTGATTGCCGTAGAAGCTGCTGGTCTGGGGGTAGATACAGGAGAATCTGCTGCTACCAGTGTTTTAGGAACCAAGGGAATCATCCATGGTAGCCGTACTTTATTAATGCAAACGGATGATGGTCAGATCGTAGAGCCTTATTCTATTTCAGCTGGCTTGGATTATCCCGGTATTGGCCCAATGCATGCCCATTTAATCTCTTCAGGAAGAGCAGAAGCGATTGCTGTAACTGATCAGGAGGCACTAGATGCAGCCTACGATTTATCAAGAACAGAGGGCATAATTCCAGCTTTAGAAACGGCTCATGCTTTTTCAGCACTAGATAAAATGAAATACAAAGAAGGTGACGTTATTGTCATTAACTTATCTGGAAGAGGGGATAAAGATTTAGATACCTTCATCAAACACCTGAAATAAAATGAATAGAATTAAAAAGCTATTTGAAGATAAAAAGGAAGATGTACTAAACATCTACTTCACGGCAGGATATCCAGACTTAGAGAAAACGCCTGAGATCATCAAAGCCTTGGCTGATGCAGGTGTTGATCTAATCGAAGTAGGCATGCCTTATTCTGATCCATTAGCAGATGGACCTACGATACAGGAAAGTGGGATGGTTGCATTACAAAATGGGATGACCCTGGATACTTTGTTTGCCCAGATAAAAGCGGCAAGGAAACAAACAGAGGTGCCTATGGTGATGATGGGCTACTACAATCAAGTCATGCAATATGGCGAAAAACGTTTTATAGAGGCATGTTCAGAATCAGGTATTGATGGTTTGATTTTACCTGATTTGCCATTGTTTGAATATGAAACTTATTTTAAGGAATTGTTGGAGCAAACAGATATCACCATCAGCTTCTTGATCACTCCTCAAACCACCGAGGATAGAATCAAAAAAGTGGATGAATTGACAGAAGGCTTCGTTTATATGGTATCTAATTCTTCAATCACCGGGGCAAAAAAAGAAATCTCTCAAGCTCAAATCGATTACTTCAATCGCATCAACAGCATGGAATTGCGCAACCCCAGACTAATAGGGTTCGGTATTTCCAACAATGAGACTTTTACAACTGCTTGCTCTTATGCCAACGGAGCCATCATCGGTAGTGCTTTTATTAGAGCATTGAAGGATAGTGAAAATGTGGCAGAGACGACGAAGGAGTTTGTGGATATGATAAGAGGGTGAGGTCATCTTGTGATCCTATGATTCAATTCTGCTAGTTTGTTAAGCATGTTTAACAAACTAGCAGAATAACTCCATGCAACTCTTGCGCCTCTATGGTGAAAAGATCTACTCACCAATTGAATTGACCAAATCATCGATAATATCATCCGCATCTTCGATTCCCACAGAAAGACGAATCAAACCATCAGTAATCCCATTTCTCAAACGGATCTCTTTAGGAATGTTCAAATGCGACATGGATGCTGGATGCAACACGAGTGTATCCACGTCTCCTAGTGTGGGAGCCATCGTACAGAATTCGATTTTATTCATCATTTGGATGCCTGCTTCCAATCCACCTTTTAATTCAAAAGACAGCATGCCGCCTCCTTGTGTCATTTGCTTTTGTGCCAACTCATATTCAGGATGGGAAGTGAGGCCTACATAATTTACCTTTTCTACTTTCGGATGCTTTTCCATAAACTGAGCGATCTTTAAGGCATTCTGGCTATGCTTATCCATTCTTACCGTCAATGTTTTCAAACCATTATTGATCAACCAGGCATCCCAAGGGTTGCAATTGGTACCTGCCAACTTCATGGTTCTCCAAACTACGTTTTTCATTAATTCCACGTCTTTGCCGATCAAAGCTCCAGATATACCATTGCCATGCCCATTGAGGTATTTTGTAGTAGAGTGAATGACAAAATCAACACTATATTTAAAGGGTTGTTGGATGTAGGGTGTACAGAAAGTATTGTCTACAGCAACATAAGCTCCATATTGCGTGCCCAATTTTGTAAGAGCTTCCATATCCACGCATGCCATAGAAGGATTAGCAGGAGTCTCGAAATAGAGCATTTTTATAGAACTATCAGCCTTAAGCGTATTTTCTACCAACTCAAGATCCTGCAAGTTGATCATGAGGGTTTCTATACCCATTGGGCCCAGCACCTTTGTGAATAGTTCTGTAGTGCCACCATATAAATTTCCTTGGGTAAGTATTTTTTCACCGGTTTTTAAAGTAGCGAAAGCCATAGTCGAAATGGCAGACATACCCGAACTAAGAAGAAGACATTCAGCTTCCATATCCAAACCGTAAGTTTCCAACTTTGCTAACTTTTGTTGTACTGCATCAATGGTCGGATTACCAAACCTGCCATAGATATGGCCTTGTTCTTCACCTTTAAAAATTGCTATTCCCTGATCTATGCTTTCAAATTCAAATGAAGAAGTAGGATAAATGGGGATCTGATGAGAGCGGGTCGTTTCCTGAGCTTTCACGTCATGCACACAAAGGGAATCAAAACTTAAGTTCTTTTTCATGGTTAACTTTTTAAGATAAATCGCAGGTTTGTAACTGTAAGGGATCAAATTTGATGAAAAAACTCGAAATATTGGTTTTACAATCAAAAAATGTTAGCTTATTTTTACAAGCTTTTTATAAATAGATTGGGTTTATCAGCGCAGCAAACAAAATGACATGCAGGAAAATAAGGGTACAAATAAACAACAGAATAAATTGAGTGGAAATGATGAATGGTATGATCAGTATGATATTCATGTGGATCCCAATCAATCTCCATTAAGAATTGACAAGTTTCTTATGGATCGGCTGAATAATGTCTCCAGAAACAAGGTTCAAAATAGCATAAGGGTAGGTTCTGTATTGGTGAATGAAAAACAGATAAAACCCAACTACAAAGTACGACCAAGTGATCAAATAAAGGTGGTTTTGCCAAGACCTTCCAGTGAAGGGAGAGTTATTGCTCAGAATATTCCATTGGATATCAGATATGAAGACGAAGATTTACTCATTGTTCACAAACCTGCGGGCTTAGTCGTGCATCCCGGCATTGGACATAAAAGTGGAACCTTGGTCAATGCCTTAGCTTATCACATGGACAGACATGAAACCGACAATGTAGAAGGCAATTATCAAGAGCGTATGGGCCTGGTACACAGGATTGACAAAAATACATCCGGCTTACTGGTGGTAGCAAAAAATGAATATGCTTTGGCACATTTGGCCAAGCAGTTTTATGACCACACAATTGAAAGAACCTACTACGCATTGATTTGGGGCGAGCCTGATGAAACCAAAGGAACCGTCAATGCCCACCTTGGTCGTGACCCAAGACACAGAAAACTATTTACCGTATTTCCCGATGGGGACTCTGGTAAATGGGCGGTTACGCACTATGAAGTTATTGAACCTATGTACTATGTAAGTTTGATCAAATGCAATCTGGAAACAGGGCGTACTCACCAAATCAGGGTGCATATGAAGCACAAAGGCCATCCCTTATTTAATGATGAACGCTATGGTGGAGATAGAATTAGAAAAGGTACAGTTTTTAGTAAGTATAAGTTCTTTGTAGAAAACTGCTTTGCCATGATGCCAAGACATGCTCTGCATGCTAAATCATTAGGTTTTATTCATCCAAGGACAGAAGAAAAGATGAAGTTTGATAGCGAATTGCCAGCAGATTTTAACAACCTGTTAGGAGCTTGGAGAAACTATGTACATCATCGCAAAGAAATCAGTAGTAAAAATAACTTGCTCTAATTTTGAATTAACCTAAGAACCATCATTCAAAATGACTCAATATACTGAAGATCAAATTGTTGCTATTACCAAAGAGTGGCTTAAAGATTTTGTTATTGGTTTGAATCTTTGTCCATTTGCTGGTTTGCCATTTCAAAAAGAAGGAATTAGGTTTGTAGTGGAACCTTCAACAGATTTGAAGGACCTGATAGAATCTTTATTAGAAGAGAGCTATTTATTAGATAGACTAGCAAGGCAGGAAGTAGAGACCACTTTATTAATCCACCCCAATGTATTGGTCGATTTTGAAACGTACAATCGTTTTTTGGGAATGATCCCTGATTTAATTGTACGTTCAGGTTTAGAAGGCATTATACAAATCGCTTCTTTCCACCCTGAATACCGTTTTGAGGGTACTGAAGCTGGATCGAGTGAAAACTTTACCAATCGTTCTCCTTTCCCGATGCTGCATTTATTAAGAGAAATCTCTGTGGAAGAAACTGTAGCACATCACCCTGATCCAGATGCCATACCTAAGAGAAATATAGCCTTGATGAATGAAATGGGAGCTGAGCAATTGCAGCAATTGCTTTCAGGTATTTACCAAAAACATTAAGTAAGTAATGACAAAACTAATAAATACAGAAGATAGAATAAATATCCTTTCAAAACTTGGACAGCATTTGCTTCAGAAGGATGAGTTTTTGGAAGCGCTCATGCACAGAAGCATGCATCACAATGGTTGGTTTACTTTAGAAAATCAAAAACAAGCCAGTGATGCCATTAGTCAGGCCTTTTTAGAAGCATCAATGCTGAATGAATGGGTTAATAAATATAAGATTGGAGAACCTGATGCTCCAAAAAGAGTGGGAATTATAATGGCTGGAAATATTCCACTAGTAGGCTTTCACGATTTGTTAGCTGTATTTGCCTCGGGACACAAAGCTGTGATCAAGCTTTCTGATAAAGATCAATTTGTTCTGCCTTATCTACTCAAATTAATGGGTAATATAGATGAAAGGGTGAATGATTATTTTGAATTGACCTTAGATAAGTTAAAGAATTTTGAAGCGGTCATAGCCACAGGTTCTAACAATACAGCCCGGTATTTTGAATATTACTTTTCTAAATATCCCAATATTATCAGAAAAAACAGAAATGGTGTAGCCATACTAACGGGTAGGAAAGTGAAGAAGAATTGCTTGAATTAGGGAAAGATGTTTTCAACTATTTTGGCTTGGGATGCAGAAATGTAGCTAAGCTATATGTACCAGGAAAGTACAATTTCAATCCTTTATTAGAAGCTTTACATGAATATCGCCAAATCGTAACCCACAACAAGTACAAGAATAATTTTGACTACAATTATGCCATTCACGATTTGAATAAAACTCCATTTAAGGCCAATGGCTGTGTTATGCTATTGGAAAATACAGGGTTTTCTTCTAGAGTAGGAGAGTTG
>JBCBCD010000025.1:0-18417 GCA_038530915.1 Bacteroidota bacterium | reverse complement strand
AGCCTGTATATTCGAAACCTGAAAGACCACAGTGCCCGTTTGTGCTTGTGTAATAAGAAAGGTACCGAGAAAAAATACAAGGAATGCAATAATTGATTTTTGCATAATTATGATTTTTAAGTAAATAATTAGTACAAAGTTCAGCCATTCCTATGCTGAAAACGATAACATATGTTTACGTTTTGAGTACAAGAAAAGAAAGTTTTGATTGATGTTAAAAGCCAGAAAACGCAGTGCGTTTTCTGGCTTTTAACATCAACACATCTATTCTTGACATTCTCCTAGATTTGTCTTTTTATGCGACTTAAATGGACAGATGTGATTCCCAGGTAAGAGGCAATCATATGTTGAGGAACGCGATTGTGGATATTGGGAAAGATGTCATTCATTAGGTTGTATCGTTGTTTCGGGCTCAAAGTGTAGAGGTGTTGAATTCTGGTATCTAAATAGATAAAATAAAACTCGGCAATTAAGCGCCCCAATTTTTGACCTTCAGAGAGGTGTTCATAGCCCCATTCTATTGCTTTTTTAGGTAAAACAATTACCTCTGTGTCTTCCATGGCCTGGAGCTGATAACTTGATTTTTCACCAGTGAGAAAAGCGTTATAATCTGCAATAAACTGATTTTCAACGGCAAAATGGGTGGTATGTTCTCTCCCTTCATTATCATCGATTTTTACTCTTATGATTCCTTTTTTGACGAAGTAGACTTCTTCAATGAATTTTTCATCCTCACTTAAAAGCGTCTTTTTCTTGAATTTTTTATAATAACACAAGCTCATAAATTTTTCAGCTTCTTCATCAGAAATTGAAATCATTTGCCGAATTGCTGTTTTGAAATTTTCCATCTATTTCAAGTTAGTGATTATGGCTAGAATGGACAGGTACTTCAAACCTTTAATCCGTTTACTCAACGTTTGTTTTGTCTAGTAGTTTCATAGAAGTGAGTTTCCATCAATTAATCTTTTTTGTGTAGAGGGAAGGGTGTAGTGTGTAGAGGAATTGAGACCACTTGGAGTTCCTCAACTACCTCATTATCCTCAATGTCAATAATCGACTCGACCACCATTCCAGATTTGATTGTAGATGAATATCATCAGATTGTGCTCTTCCGGCGCGATCCACTTCATCGTATTGACTCGGCAAAGCTTCCTGTTCCCACAAACTCACATCAAAGGAGGTAGAACTGTAGATCAATTTGAAATAAGAAACGCTTTCTGAAAGTTTGTATTCTATCACTTCTTTTTCAATTTGTAAGGGTATCATTCGCCCATCCCACAACCAGACTTCTGCATGAGGTTCCAATTCTATGACTGGTTGTGGGAGCATACGGGTATAGATCTGAAAATGCATAGAAAGGTAGAGCACACTTACGTAAAGTCTTTGTTGAGAAATATTGGTGAGCTTAATTCTTATAGAACTCTGCTCTTCTTCCATGCCGTTTATAGAAATGGAATCCATAGCTATGGCGACTTCCTCTTCTATTGCATGCTTCTTTTTATGGTAAACATTCACTGCTACAGGTGAATGATCCAGATGTTTAGGTAATGGATGATATAATGCTTTTACGAACTCCCAGCGTGCGATGTGTTTTAGATAAGCAGTAAGTAATTCTGTCTTATTGAAAGGGCGAACCAAGCTAAAAAAGGGATCATTGGGAGGGCCAATATAAAATTGATCGTCCACATTTAACTGATATTTCGCTAGAGAAGGATCATCTACCCAATGAATCTCAAGGTCCTTTTCTTTATTAAGTGCGGCTTTTATGGTTTGTTGGTCTTTGTTTTTTTCCATAAAAACAGGAAGCTGTTTTACCAACTGAGACTTAAGTTCAGCATAATACAATGGCTCTTCTTCTAATACTATATCAGGTAGGATCTTTGCGCTTGAAACTTCCACTTGTACAACTTTCCCTTTGGTGAAAGCTTCTCCATTTGCATTCAGGATATCTAATTTCTCCACTTGAGTAGACAAGCCATGGATCGATCCCATGTCTAACTGCCAGTTTTTCTGTTTGTCTTGAGTCAATTTACCCAGCAAGGCGCCACTTCCATCAAGTTTTTGTCCAAAAACACCATTGTATTTTAATTTTTCCTGATCTCCTGCTATGTATAAATTGGGGACCTGATTATAATGGTTGCCAACATAAGTCCGTAGGCGAACTAATAAATCATAATAAGTGATTCTAAATCTAGCTTTTTCCAGCAGGTCAATTAATGCCTGTGTAAAAATTCCCCTACCATTAGCTTCATAAGCATATGAATTAGGTAAAGTAGCAGCTATTTGTATGTGCTGGCCTTCAGGTAGAATCTCAGTCCAATGCTTTTGGGTCTGCTCCACCAATGTTTTGTAAAAAATAAAATCCTGAATAGGTCTGGCCGGGCAAATTTCTGAAGCATTCGGTGGTAAAAAACGCCTGAGTCTCACCTCATCTCCCATACGAGTATTTTCACCCGCATTGCAACAATCAAAAATAGTCAGAATATGTGCTTTAGTAGCTTCCAACTGCTGAATCAAATAACGTAATTCTTTGTCTGCAATTAGGTTATACTGTTTGTCCACTATTCCATCAAAGGGAATTATGCATTGCAATACATTAGAACGAGAAGCTTCTTCAAAAATAGGTGGCGCCCATTCTCTGGTACCATGACCGGAAAAGTAAAAGAGAATAACATCTTCTGAGCTTGCTTTAGATAAATGCTCCTGAAATGCTTTTACGATCGCCAACTTAGTTGCCTTCTCATTCTTAAGTACTTTAAAGCTTTTTTGGTCAAAAAAGGTGAGTTGTTTTAGGACAGTATGCATTTGATCCACATCATTGATGCATCCTTTGAGAGGAGGAACAGGAGCTTGGTAATCGTTGATTCCTACTAGCAGTGCATTTAGTTTGGCCATGATAATCTCTAATAAGTAGTTGTGACCAAATTAAGGAATTTTTTGTTGTGTGTTGTGTGTCCAGTGTTGTGTGAAAAATTGGCACAAAACACAAGACACACAACATAAAACAATTAAAATCCTTGCACACCATTAACAGTAGTATACTTAAAACTAACTTTCTTATCCGGGTAAACGATCTTGAATGCAGATTGCACCATCAAAGTAGCTTCGTGGAAGCCACAGAGGATCAATTTCAATTTTCCTGGATAGGTATTGATATCACCTATGGCAAATATACCAGGTACATTGGTACTGTAATCAAAAGTATTTACTTCAATCGCATTTCTATCGATGGTCAGCCCCCAGTCTGCTATGGGACCTAGTTTTGGAGACAAACCGAATAGTGGTATAAAATGATCTGTAGACTTGGTAATCTCACCCCGTTCTTTCTGTTTAATGATAACATCTGTTAGTTTTCCATTTCCATTCAAGCCAATGGCTTGTGCATCAGTCATCAAATCAATTTTACCATCATGTGCTAGCTCCATTACTTTTTCTACTGAATCCGGTGCACCTCTGAATTGTTTCCTTCTGTGAATCAATGTTACTTCATTAGCCACTTCTGCTAAAAATATGGTCCAGTCTAAAGCGGAGTCACCACCACCAGCAATCACCACTCTTTTATCACGGTAAACCTCCGGATCTCTGATGATATAATCAACGCCTTTATCTTCAAACTGATCTAAATTTTCTAAAGGTGGTTTTCTGGGTTCAAAGCAACCTAAGCCACCGGCAATGGCAATAACAGGTGCTTGTATTTGAGTCCCTCTACTGGTTGTCAAAACAAAATCTCCATTTTCAAGCTTTTCAATCTGCTCAGCTCTTTCGCCCAAGGTAAAGCCCGGCTTGAAAGGAGCAATTTGCTCCATAAGATTTTCAACCAGTTCACCCGCTAAAATAGATGGAAAACCAGGAATATCATAAATGGGTTTTTTAGGATAAATCTCCGAAAGTTGACCTCCTACCTGAGGCAATGCATCCACTAAATGACATTTCAATTTCAGCAGCCCTGCTTCAAAAACGGTAAACAATCCTACTGGACCTGCTCCTATGATTAAAATATCTGTCTTGATCATTTTGCTCCTTTTCTAATTAACTTTTGCCAATAATCTGCAAAACTAAGTCTTTTTAATAAGAATAACTCGATAAATAGGAACACATGAGTTGGAGATAAGATTTGTAAGTAGTAAAAAAGACATTTTTGTGTTCTTAGTTGTTGGTTTTTAGTTTTTTGAGCAGAATAAAATCTACCCTACTTTTCATTTTAAAAACCAACAACAAAAAACAAAAGGCTGCTTGCAAGCAAGCAGCCTTCACCAATTCAGATCGTGTATTTTTAGAAGTGAGCCAATTTAAATCGTTTAACGATGGCTTCACCAAAATGTACTTTCAAAATGTAAGTACCTTTTGCGTATTGATCCATTTGCAGATCAACTCCATTGCTTGTTTCATCTAATTCAAATGTCTGTAATAAGAGACCGTTGATTGAGTATAATTCTATCTTCACTTTTTCCTGGAAGGTCTCAAACAATTCTACTTTCAATACATCTTGTACCGGGTTTGGATATACCAATAACAACTTAGAATCACCATAAACAATGGCTTCCTGTACTGTTGAGTAAGCAGAGATACCACTACCCAAGTCATTTGCCTTTATTTTGTAGTAATTTCGTCCTTTCTTAGGATACTTATCCAGGTATTCGTATTGCAATTGTTGATTGAAGTTTGCATATGGCTCATCTACTGTTGCTATGGTCTGATAGTTTAAGCCATCTGCAGAACGTTCTACATCAAAACTGTAAGGTGTACCATCAGCAGCGACAGCCCAATTCAACATAACTTCTCTATCATCCATGACATCGAAGTCAAATGTAAACTCTCCACCACAGTTTGGAGGGCCGCTCAAAACATTCACAGTTCTTACATTTGAAGCTTCACAGCCATTTTGAGTAACATATAATCTTACTTCAAATTTACCAAAGCTTGAATAAGTAACGGTTGCTGATTTTCCTCTCACTTCTGTTGGAGTAACAGGACCAGAGAACTCCCATCTAACACTTGAAGAGAAGGCTGTGGTATTGGTTGTAAATGTAATAGGTTCTCCTACACAGATTCTACTGGATACATCAATATCAGCAATGATTGCATCACTTACTTTAATTTCTACCGGATCTGGCTCAATGAAAGTTGGGCAACCGACCCTTCTTGCACAACGTGCGAAATAGGTGGTCTCATAAATTGGTCCCGGATCATAGCTTTCACCATCAGCCCCTGGTATAACTTCCCACTCTTGAGCATCAAATACCGGACTCTTAGTACTCATCATCCACAAGTATTCCAACTCACCCTGACCACCAGTTGCAGGTCTTATGCTTAAGATTGGATCAGGATCGATACCAGGTCCACAAAGCATCTGATGGGGGCCTATCTCTCCAGGATCTGTTAATTGAATACAGATAGGACTAAATCCTTGATCTATTGTAAGGTTGGTTTCATTCAATCCTAAGACGATCAATTCAGTCATCAACATAGTTGGATCACCATCACTATCTTTCGCATCATCGCCAACATTTCTGGGACTAGGTGTCAATTCTTCAGGGTTTGGATTTTCAAAGGTAACTTTGTAAGTACCAGAAGGTAATGTGAATAGATACAAACCATTTTCATCGGTAAGCATGGTATCGGCATATGGTACCGGATCTTCATCATTCAAATCTACTACTTCTGTAACTATAACTCTTACCCCTGGTATACCTTCTTCACCAGGATCCTGAATGCCATTCTTATTTAGATCCAACCAGACAAAGTCACCTATTCTGGACAAACATCCATCATGGATTTCAAATGTATCTACAACTGTAGCTGTACACTCATTTGGATCAAAAGGAATCAACCTGGTAACCAATTCAAAGACACCTAAGCCAAGTTCGTTAGGATCGATTTCAACTACTTCTTCTCCATTGATTAGGAATTGCAATTCACCTGGAATATTAGGCAGTGCAGTTATTGTAAATGTTCCATCTGTGACGCAAATACTGTCACCAGGCGCATCTACAATATTGATTTTAGGATATTCACAAACGTTTTGTTGGAATACAGTATCTAAAGCAAAGCCATCAGTAGCAAAAGCAGCATAACCGATACCATCTACCAAGATCGCTTCATATTCATAGACTCCCGGAGAAACCTCTTCAAGCACTTCTCCTACTTCTGCAGGAATTGGCATACCTGGAGGAGCTGGGCTTTCCGGTTTGAATAAACCAGTGACTTCAATTACAGTCCAAGTCTCTCCCGGATATGACATAATAGTAATCATTTCTGAAAACTGTCCATTGCCATCCTGAGTCGCATTATTCAAACAAATACAAGGATCTTCTACTGTAATTTGTGGTTTTCTGTAAATACCAGCATCAATGGTCGGATTGTACTCTCCTGTTGTGATGGTAACAGCGTCGGTCATACCATTGAAATTGGGTAAAACATCATTATCCAAAGAGTCATTGACTCCTTGATTACTCTGAGTGAAATTATAGTAGGCTGTATCAATACAGAACATTACCTTGTAAGTTCCCGGAAGAATTTCTGTAAAGGAATAGAAACCATTTTCATCCGTTGTATCTCTCAATAATACATTACCCAAAGTATCTAATAACTTAACTTCCACGCTATCGACAGCAGGTTCATCATCGTCCTGGATACCATCTTTATTGATGTCTTCCCATACATAATCTCCAAGGCCAGCTAAAGTAGTCAATGATATGCTACACTCTGTTACACAACCATTGGCATCTGTTACCGTCACACTATAAGTACCACCAGATAGGCCAGATTCTGTAGCCTCAGTACCACCATTGTTCCATTCGTAAGTATAAGGTTCTAAACCTCCTGTAACATCTACAGTTGCAATACCATCATTGGCACCGGCACTAGATTCAGGTTGAATCACCCTTACCAAACATTCTAAGATTATCAATTCTTTTATAGTACCTGTATCAATTGCCTCACAGCCATTCGCATCTGTTACTGTTACAAAATAATCACCAGGAGCAAGACCAGAGATGGTATCATTATCAGATGTATTGCTCCACTCATAAGTATAAGGCATCGTACCACCTTCTACTTGTACAGTCAGTTCGCCATCATCAGCACCATTACAAGCTTCTCTGTTATTCACAACAGAAATACTCAATTCATCTGGTTCAGTGATGGTAACACTATCAACAGCTTCACATTCATTCGCATCGGTTACCGTCACAATATAAGTGCCGATAGTTAAACCAGTGATGGTATCATTATCTTCACCTGTTTCCCATTGATAGGTGTATGGTTCAGTACCACCTATTACTACAACAAAGGCTTCACCATTGCTTTCCCCATTACACAATACATCAACTCCTCCCATTGTCAAATCTAATGGGTCGGGTTCAATAATGGAAACAGCAGCAGTAGCTTCACAATTATTAGCGTCTGTTACAGTTACTTCATAAACTCCCGGGCTTAAATCTGTACGCGTATCACTAGTATTTCCATCATCCCATTCAAAACTATAATCAGGAGTTCCACCTGAAGCAACCGTAACAGTGATGGTACCATCATTAGCTCCTTCACAGGAAATATCTGTTTTATTAATCAATAAGAGTAGTGTGTCAGGCTGAGTGATCATCACAGAATCAATAACTTCACAACCATTAGCGTCTGTAGCGGTAAGGCTATATGTTCCTGCTGAAAGGCCATCAATGGCTTGCGTTGTTTCACCATTGCTCCACAGATAAGTAAATGGTTCAACTCCATTGGCTGCTGCACCTACAGCTGTACCATCCGAATCAGCAAAACAAGAAATATTAGTAGATTCAATGACTAAGGTCGGCTCATAAATAATGATTGTCACAGCTGCAGAATCCACACATCCATTGGCATCGGTCACAGTTACAGAGTAATCGCCGGTATCAAGGCCATCAATGCCTTGAGTAGTTTCACCATTACTCCATTCTATTGTAAATGGTGCTTCGCCACCATTAATTGCAACAGCTGCTGCACCCAAATCCGGAGCACAAACAGTCGTATCCGCATCAATTTCTAATGTAAATCCAGGATATTCTCCCACTTCAAACATGGTAATGGCACTACAATTATTGGTATCAGTAACCTCAACCATGTATACACCTGCTCCTAAGCTATCAACTGCGGCAGTGGTATCACCTGTACTCCATAGATAAGAATAAGGCATGGTACCACCAGTTACAATGACTTCTGCTGCTCCAGTGGCTTCACCTACACAAACAGAATCCACGACATTAACCAATACCAGTTCCAAAGTATCTGGCTGTGTGATTTCCACTGTAGTAGAATCCGCACATCCATGATCGTCTGTAACGGTTACACTGTAAACCCCTGCTGCTAAGTTACTCAACTCAGCACCAGACATACCGTTGCTCCAATTGTAAGTATAAGGCTCTTGCCCACCACTAGCACTTGCAGTCAGCTCACCAGTTAACTCACCCGGGCAGTCAATATTAGTCACCTCAATATCTATGTTTACATCATTACCAATTACTATGGTTACAGAATCTTCTGCTGTACAGCCTAAGGCATCAGTAATGGTAACATAATAAGTACCTGCTAAAAGGCTATCTATTGTAGCTGTTGTAGAATCATTGCTCCACAAATAAGTATATGGCATCACTCCACCCATAGGAAATGCAGTAGCAGAACCCGTTCCGGTAGTATCACAAAGAATATCTTCTGACATAATTGCAATGTCTAAATCAGGAGCTTCAGCCACGGTAATGCTGTCTATCGCTTCACAATCGTTGGCATCTGTAACCGTAACAACATAAGTACCTGCTGCCAGATTGAAAATGCCTTGTGAAGTAGCACCATTACTCCAATTGTATTCGTAAGGTTGAGTACCACCGACACCCATTGCAAAAGCATTACCTAAATCCGTATCCGGACAAATTAAAGTCGTACCTGTAACAGTGATATCAATATCAGGTGGAGTGGTCAATTTAGTAGACAATACCAATGGACAATCATTTTTATCTGTGACTGTCACGATATAAGTTCCACCACCAAGGTCGTTGATCTTAGCTGTAGTAGCCCCCGTACTCCATTGGTAAGTATATGGTTCATCGCCTTGTGTTACGATTACCTCGATCATTCCGTCAGCACCTCCACAAGTAGTGATATCGGTTATATCCAGCATGGCCTGTAGCGGATTGCCTCCTTCAATAATGATCGTTTTTGTAATGGAACAACCTGACTCATCTGTAACCGTTACGGTATAGCTTCCTGAAGCAAGGCCTGAAATGAAACTGCTGTTGGATCCATTACTCCATGAAATCGTATAGGGTGGATTGCCACCAGAAGGAGTTACTTTCGCAGTACCATCATCCTCACCAGGGCAAGTTTCATTGGTAGATTCGCATTTTATTTCTAAATCAGAAAGGCTGATAATTGGAATTTCCTTGATGATAGAACAATCGTTCTTATCTGTCACTGTTACGGCGTATCTGCCAGCCGAAAGACCTGTTCTCATAGTACCAGTAGAACCATCATCCCACAGATAATCATAAGGTGCTTCGCCACCGTATGCTTCTACCGTTATGGTACCTCCTTCATTTCCGCAACCTGCATTGGTCGTTCTAACATTAATTGCCAATAAAGGTCTGTTTAAAACTTCGCCAGAAACAACTATGTTACATCCGTTGTCATCAGATACGGTTACAAAGTAAGTACCTGCTGCCAATCCGTTGATTGTTTTGGTAGTCTTGCCATTACTCCATTGATAAGAATAAGGCGCTTCACCTCCGCTCGCATTAACAGTCAAACTACCATCTGTATAATTGTAACAAGTTACTTGTCCGTCAATTACATCAGCAGTAATAGAATTAGAGGTAGGTGTAAAAGAAAAGCACTCTTCTCTGGCACACAAATTTTCATCAGTAATCGTTACACAATACTTTCCTGCTTGTGTGATTACAATGCTGGAGCCCATTGAGCTTCCCCAGTTGTACATGTAACTTCCAACACCACCTTGACCGGTAATGGTTAAGGTAGCTGGGACAGAACAGTCATCTAGAGAAAATACCCCTCTTACAGGATCCGGCTCAGACAATGTGAAAGAGGCAACTCCTTGTACATTGTTGTTGTCAGTCACCGTTACCCCATAAGTACCCGCTCCGAGTCCTGAAATGGTTTTGGTATCCCCACCATTACTCCATTGATAAGAATAAGGTGATGTTCCACCAGTAACGTTGGCAGTTAAAAAACCATCACTCTCGCTAAAACAGGATGGAGTTGTAACACCAAAAGAGATGTTTAATTGTGCTGAAAGTAGGATTGGAAATAGTCCAATAGTGAAAAATGCAGATAAGTGTTTTAGGCACCTTACATTTCCCTTAAGCTTATCAAAATAAGCTGAAAAAACGTAGAAGTTTTCCATGGATTATAAATTTGTTAGTTTCTAATTCTTAATTAATCCTTATGAATACGGGAATTATTTAAAAACATTAATGGCTCACTAGTGGCTATGCACTAGCATATGATTTGCTAAACTAACGATAAGGATACAGACATGCTGCAAAACCTCTTCGCGGACGAAGGGATAGAACAATTTGAGAAATTGGTGGGTAGTAATTGTCCTTTTAGCTGTTGTAAATTGTCAGCCAAATATAACGATTTTTTTTATGAATAAAAATAGGAGCAAAAAAAAGTCGTGCCTCAAAATTGTGGCACGACGAAACTACTAACAAATTATAATCCCATGAATACTCTTTACAAACCTATATTGAGAGGTTTTTATTTTTTTGATAAGCTATTTTCTTAATTAAAAACACCACATAACCAGCATAATGTTCGAAAGAAAAGGCTATTAATGAAAATTTAACACTGAATATAGTTAAATACCTACTAATAACGGATGCCGGATTAAAAAAATTTTATAAATTTCGGCCGTTTAAAAAAAATAAGTCGAACCACCAAGGTGATCCGACTTATCAGAACAGTTATAATCCCATGAACATTTGCGAACATCAGCCGAAGCTGATTATATTTTTAAGCCCGAAGGCATGATGTCTTTTTTAAAATTTGCTTTTAGCAAGTCAGCTTTCTTTAAAACTGACTTGCTATAGCAAACGAAAGAATCCCATGTACATATCCAACTAAAAAATCAATTCTTTAATCGATTAATTCGTTTGACATTACAAACATCAACATTTTCCTAAGGGATAACAAAGACAAAAAATGCATTTTGTGAAAAAAAAATCACAAAATGCATTTAATTTAAGGGCTAATTGGCTCTTTTTGTGAAATAAATCAATTTTTATTTTTTATTTTTTTACTCAAAAGGGGATTGAAATTTTGGATTATTAACAAAATTAGTGTCTGTGAGCATCTTTAGAAAGGCGATTAAATCCTGTTTATCACGTTCACTAAGCTCGAAAGCTTGAATATTTGTATCCTCGTTTAATACTCCATGTCCTCCTCTACTATAACTATCCAAGACTTCTTCCAAAGTAGCAAAACGTCCATCGTGCATATAAGGAGCAGTTAATTCAATATTTCTTAAGCTAGGTGTTCTAAATTTTCCATTGTCATAAATATTTCCTAAAACTCCTCCCCTGCCCAAATCTGGAAAGTCTGCTAGGTTAGCCACACTATCCAAACCATTATTTTTATAACTATTATCTGTAAAAGTCGGTGCAAAATGACAATGAGAACAGCCTGGGTGTTGTCTGTCCTGTGGTAAATCTTCAAAAAAGAATAAAATCTGCCCTCTCCTTTCTGCATCAGTCGGAAAACCTTCATTTTTCCATACTACTCTATCGTATCTTGAATCTGCACTTATCAAAGTTCTTTCAAATTGGGCTAAAGCTTTTATCGTCAAGTCTTGAGTGATTTCACTTGCTTTTTCAATCCCGAAAGCTCTTCTAAACATTTTTGGATAATCAGAATGACGTTTTAGCTTTTCTAATACATTGGGCCAATTTTCAGCCATTTCTATGGGATCTTCTACCGGAATTATTGCTTGTTCTTCCAATGTTTGAACCCTACCATCCCAGAAAAAGCCATTGGTGTTGAAAGCTAAATTGACCAGAGACATGGAGGAACGATGTCCTGCTATTCCTTCTACCCCTTTACTCACGGCATTACCATCGGTAAAAGCTAATTTAGGATCGTGACAACTTGCACAAGACAAACTGCTGTCCACTGAAAGAATAGGGTCAAAAAATAGATGGCGTCCCAGTTCAACTCCATCTTCAGTAAGTGGATTATCCTCTGGAATAAATGGATCAGGCATCCAATCAGGAATATCCAATACATAATCTTTAGGATTATAAACTTCATCTATGCTTTGCTCTACTCCACAATCTTCACATCCTATAAAACTTGAATTGGTATTACAGGCAAGAGAGACTAATAAGCAAGCAGAAATAATAAATAATTTTCTCATTCTTATCTATTTCATTCAAAAGGGTTAGAAAACCTGGGATCTGTAATAAAAGTCGAATCTGTCAGTGTATGCAAAAACGCGATTAAGTCTGATTTATCGCGTTCTGTAAACTCTAGAGGTCTTACCAATGGACTTACATTTATTCCTGGTTTACCTCCAGTTGCGTAATGATCTATCACTTCTTCTAAGGTTTCAAATCTTCCATCATGCATGTATGGAGCTGTCAAAGCTATATTACGCAAGGTGGGTACTTTAAACAGGCCTATATCGTACTTTCTTTGTGTAATACTTCCCCGTCCCAAATCCTTCAAAGTACCTTCCGCATCAATTCCATTATTTTCAAATTTCAAATTAGTGAATAATGGATCAAGATGGCAATGTCCACATTCAGAAAACGGTAAAGAATCAGAACTATCAAAGAAGATAGCCATGCCTCTTTGTTCTTTTATAGTAAACTCAAGCTCTCCTCTTAAATATTGATCATACTTTGAATTGGCACTGATCAGGCTTCTTTCAAATTGAGCTATGGCTTTTACGATCATTGTGGAGTCTATAGATTTTCCATCGCTTATTGAAAAGACTTCCTGAAAATCTTTTAAATATGCTTTGTCTTTTCGTATCCTGAAAAGAATTAATTCCCAATTAGAAGCTAATTCATGTTGATTAGTGATAGGATTTAAAGCTTGTTCTTCTAAATTGTCTGCTCTACCATCCCAAAACAAGCCTTTATACAGAAAGCCTACATTAGCCAAAGTTGGACTATTCCTGTTTCCGAAAGTATCTTCTGCTCCAGGGTCAATTCTTTCATTCGTAGCAAAAGCCAATTCTTGTTGGTGACAGCTGGCACAGCTTTTAGAACTATCAATAGAAAGAACGGGATCGTAAAATAGTTTTCGTCCCAATTCAATTCCCGCTTTGCTAATCGGATTGGTAGGTGGCACCTCCATAGCAACAAATAAATCAGGAGTTGCAAGCTCAAAGGCATCATAAGTCTCCTTCTCCACCGAAGAGCTACAATAAGCTAAAATCAGCAACAAGCTTATCCCTATTGTACTTACAACTATTTTATTCATTACTCTAATTCCAAAGCCAAGGCGTTTCCAATATTTTGACTGATAAATGAAGCGATTTCCATATTATTGGTATGATCCTGAGTAACTTCATTGAAGTTGATAAAATCACCACTGCCCTGAGAGAGTACCTTGAATAAGTCAATTGTAAAGTTGATATCCAACTCATCATTGGCTTTCACTTCAAAAGCATTGATAAAGATTTTTTCATTGTATAAAGACTCAGCGCCAATATGGAAGGTCAGTTTTTCAGAAAAGGTACCATCACCATTTAAATCGGCGTTGCCCTCGATTTTTGAAAAAATATAACCCTTTGAAGCAGACCAGTAGTTGTCACTCAAAGGGTGCCCCGCAGCAAAATCACCAGGTTGCATTCTATTGAATTGATTGGCTACTCCTATGCCCAACTTTATTCCTTTATATTCTCCGGCAGGTATATCTTCTAATTTAAAGGTAATTCCTTCACTAGCAGCCTGAGTAGATTGTATGTCTTTAAACGATACCAAAGCGACTTCCATCAATTCTTGTGTACCGTTAATGGTATCATTCATTTCTTTGACCAAGCTCACATCAGATATGTAAAACTGAAACAATTGAAACCTTAAGTCTATGCCATCTTCATATGCATATACATCATCAAACATTACCAAAGGTTGATTTTTAAACAAGCCTTGAAAGTTGATGGTAACGTCTCCTTTAAGGTCAATAACTTCATTCCCTCCATTTTCAGAACATGAAAAGAAAGAAAGAATTAAAAGTGCTAAGAAGAATATGTTTTTCATGGATACAATATTTATGAAATCGCTTTTACTTATCAATAACAACTTATTTAGGATTATGATACAAAAACTAGCATTAATTTGCAGTGACAGCAATCACAAAAAATGCATTTGCAATATTATTGACAATAGATGATTCAATTTGTCCTATCTCATCATTAACAACATCTATGCCAGCCATCAATAAAGCATAATCCACTTTCAAGGTAAGGCTGATATTTGAACCTTTGGGTAGGGAAAAATCAATATCATGTGCTATAGAAGTTAAGTTTTGATCTAGACCAATTTCAATACTTACAGGAGTGGATGTACTACTTGTATCTCTGTAAAGTTCTATTTCCATAAAATTATACCCTTCATCAGCAGAGCGATATACCGTAGAATCAGCCAATATATTATCACTTGGTAAAGCATCAAAATCTACACTATTTGTCAGTTGTGTTAAGCCTACTTTGTAGGAGAGCTCGGTGAAATTTCCCCCTCCGGAAATATTCCCTAACCCATAACTGGCAAAAGAACTGGCATCCACTAAGGCATAATCTTCTCGAATAGAAGCCGAAGATCCATCAACGAGATCCAATTCTATCAAGTCCGTAATATTAATGGTTTCATCACCTGAGAAGGTGAGGTCAGAGATCCAATATTTTATGGCTTCAAATCGGTAGGGGTTTCCAAAATCATCTTCATATACAGAATCCTGAACAATTAAATTGGCTTCTCCTGTAGACTTGGTAAACTTATGTGATATCGATAAAGTAATGGAAGGAAATGTACAACAATCATCGGTACAAGCTTCATCTGCATCGATATCGTAGTTATTGGCATTGACATCAAGGCATCCCCTTTCAATCTCATAACAGCTGGGAAGTAAAATGCCTATACTTATAAAGAAGCACCATTTTACAAAGCTATTTATTATTGTTTCGCAATTCTTTTTCATAGTCTTTCACGAGCTTTTTGACCATCTGTTTCATCTGAGAAGAAAACTCTTTATTCAGGATCCAATTGTAATATTGGCGGTCATTAACTAAAGTTTCGGCAACCGGCTTACCATTGTATTTACCAAAGTTAAATACAGCTACTCCGTTTGGATCGTATTTCATACGTTGAGTAGCATCTAAAAACCGATTGTCATTCGTAAAATCATGCAAAGCCTGCATGTCATTCTTTACAGGCTGTTCAACCAAATTACCATCTTCGTCAGTAAAGCTAGTGTCCTTATATTTTTCCAATTGCCCTTTAAAGACATCAATTGTGGCTTTTACATCCACTAAGGCATCATGCGCATCTTCCATCTCCTCACCACAATAAAATTTCAGTGCAGCTTTTAAAGTACGTGGCTCCATTTTGTAAAAGATACGCTGTACATCTATGGTTCTGCGCTTTGTAACATCAAATTCAATTCCAACCCTGGCAAATTCCTCCATTAAAAGAGGTATATCAAAACGATTAGAATTGTAGCCGGCCAAGTCAGCGTTTCCAATGAAATCGTAAATCTTCTTGGAAGCTTGCTGAAAAGTGGGTTTATTGGCCACATCCTTAGGTTGAATGCCATGTACCAACATGGCTTCCAATGAGATTGGTATCCCCGGATTGATTAGCATTGAAAGTTCCTGAGTTTCAGAACCATTAGCAAAATATTTGATAACTGCTATTTGAATGATTCTGTCTTTAATTACATTTAAGCCAGTGGCTTCAAGATCTAAAAAGCAAAGATCTTTGGTTAAATTAAACTCCATAAAGGGGATATATTTACAATTTAATAAGGTCCTTCATTCCTGAGGTATATTTGATTTCAAAGCCTTCTTCTTCTCCATCAAAGACAAAATAACCTTCTACATTGGGTAGTTTTTCAATGAATTCGTAAGCTTTTTCTAAGCCCATCACCATACATGCAGTTGCTAAGGCGTCTGCCGTCATACAATCTTCAGCTAAAATAGATGCACTGAGCAAATCATTAATTTCCGGAAAACCACTGTAAGGATTTATGGTATGTACATATTTGACTCCGTTTACTTCGTACAAATTCCTATAGTTTCCCGATGTAGCCATGCTTTTATTGATCAGGCTTACTGCTCCAACTATTTCAGAAAGTGATACATTCTCCTGAGGTTTATTAATGCCCACCGTCCAATCTAAGCCTTTAGTGTTTTTTCCTTTTGCCCTTACTTCTCCACCTATATCTACCAAATAATTTTCTACTCCTTTTGCTTCCAGCAACAAACCAACTGCATCCACACCATACCCTTTAGCCAAAGCACTGAAGTCCATTTCAATACCCGCTTGTGCTTTGATAATGCTATCGTTGGTCACTGTGATCTTATCAAAACCTACAAAGGCTTTTAAAGAGTCCACCTTATTACTATCAATGACTGTGACAGGTTTTTTAGGTGTATAGCCAAATCCCCAGTAATTGCCAAGAGGCATTATGGTAGGTTCGAAGCTTCCTTTCGTAAGTGCTACTAATTCCTTTGATTTATTGAAGTTGGCTGCAAAATGAGGCACTTCATTAGCAACATAAGCGATCCCTCTCTCGGCCTGATTAAAAGAGCTTATGGTAGAAGTTGGCACATAGGTAGAAACTTCCAGGTTAAGCGCATTTAAAACAGAATCTATTTCATTTTGGAAATTCACTTGCTCCGCAATGCTGTAAGTAACGGTATAATACGTTCCCATTGTCTGTCCTTGTAGTTTTACAAAAGGAAGATTCGCACTAGCGGAATTTTGTTGTTGACAAGTATTAAGTGTAAGTAATGCTACCAACAGTACAAGACATCTTACCAGTCTATTCATTTTATCTTCTTTTTTTAAGCAAGCCATCAATAGAATAAGAGCCAGCACCTGTCAAAAACAGCGCTGCATAAGCCGCTAAAAACAAAAGTGCTTTTTCAATTTTACCAAAAGGATCTCCAAAGTGAGCTCCAAAGATAGCTACTAACATGGCAAAAATTAGTGGCAGAGCAGCCCATCTAGTAAATAAACCAAGTACAATTAATATTGCACAGAAGAACTCTGCAAAAGCACATAAAGCTAAGGAAATTTCGGGCCCTATGCCTAGAAAGTTGAAAAACTGAATTTCTTCTCCTGAAAATAAGCGCATTAATTTCCCTATTCCATGGCCATATAGCATAGATCCACCAAAAACTATTCTCAAAATCAATAAGGCCAGGTCGTTATTTCTATTCTGATTCATATTTTGTTTGTTTCGGCCAAAGTTAATAAGTCATGTATTAATATTCACTTTAATTGGGGAAGTTTTCTTAATTGGTGTAGGGTGTGGGATAAACTAATTAAGAACTCTACATTGTGAATCATGAACACAATTATTTTCCATAATAATTATTAGCAACCAAACACATCACTTAGCTTTGATGCTCAATTTATACATTAGCAGATGGATCATTTTACCACTCGGCAAAAAGGCTGGGGCTTTTCAATTCAATTGTTGTGGATTGCAGGTGCATTAGCTGTCATAGGTTTATTCTTATTTGCCGGAGTTCAACCTCTTTTTTTAGAAGAACCACGCAGGAGTATTGTTGCTATGGAATTGTTGCGCAATGCTAATTGGTGGGTTCCTACCCAACTGGGGCAATTGTACTATAAAAAGCCTCCTTTTTTCAATTGGCTATTAATCTTGAGTGCCAAGTTGTTTGGTGATTTTTATCCATTTGCGATGCGGGTTCCTACTATTTTATCAACCATAGGCATAGGCGTGCTTACTGTTTTTATGGGAAAAAAATATGTAAACACCCGATTTGGTTGGGAAGCAGCGCTTTTGACCGTCACCTCCGGAGGGATATTTTTCTACTTCTCCACCTTGGCCGAAATAGATTTATTTTATTCCTTTATCACTTTGAGTTTATTCTACAGCATCTATCACTTTGATCAGATTAATAAAAAGTATCTTCTGTTTTTAGTCGTTTATTTATTGACTACCATTGGTTTTCTGACTAAAGGAATGCCGTCTTTGGTTTTTACAGCTTTGTCCTTACTCACTTATTTTATTATGAATAAGCGTTTCAAGGAGTTATTCTTTCTTCCACATATCCTGGGTATACTTCTTTTCTTTTCCCTTAGTGGAGGTTACTATTGGATCTACTCACAATATGCAGATCCCATTCCCTATTTGAGTATGTTGTTAGGAGAATCGAGTGATCGCACCCTTGCGAATACTTCT
>JBCBCD010000024.1:0-18647 GCA_038530915.1 Bacteroidota bacterium | reverse complement strand
ATAGGGCGAGCCCATTACATCCATCGATTGTTGATCAATAAACCAACCTCCTTTCTCTTCGAAGCTTTCTGTTTCAAGGATCACAGCATGAGGTGCTTGTGCTAAGGAAAGGGAGAAAATGGTAAGACTGCTTATGATTGTTAAGATGGTCTTCATATTTAAGTTTTTATTTCATATTAGTACTTTTCTGCAGGTTTTTCATTCATTCTCTTCTTATAATCTGCTTTCATCTGGACAAACTCCTCAGGGGAAAGCACTTCTGTCTTTTTGGCCCAGTCTTCGTATTCTTGTATAAGTTGTTGAGCTAATTCCCGGTTTTGATCAAATACATCATTGATTTCATTGGGATCATCTGCCAGATTGAATAAGCGCCACTGCCTGTTTTGTTGCCAGGAATCGGAAAGGATGTCATAGTTGTTGGCCACCAGTTTCCAATCGCCTTTGCGCATGGCACGTACCCCTTCATGTTCCCAGAATAATTCTTCGTGTCCTTTTTGTTCTGCTCCTTTCAAAGCAGGTAAGATGGAAATGCCGGGACTTGGTTGTATAGTACGTTGACTGATTGTTTCCGGATAATCCACTTTGGCAATATCAAGTGCTGTAGGTAAAAGATCAATGATGTGTCCCAAGGTGCTTGTATTTATGCTTCCTTTTGGAATGCTTGCAGGCCAGTGGGCGATAAATGGGGTAGCAATACCACCTTCTTGTACCCAACCCTTGTAGAAACGGAAAGGGGTGTTACTTACATTGGCCCAATGTGCCCAATAAGTAGGGAAGGAGCGGTCAGAACCGGGGAAACCATCAGTAGGATAACTGGTATTGAGCATTCTTTCAGGACTACCACCGTTGTCTGAAAGGAAAACAATGAGTGTGTTATCTAACTCGCCTTTTTCTTCCAACTTTTGAATGATACGTCCTATACCCTGATCCATTCTGTCAATGACGGCAGCATACAAAGCCATGCGGGTATCCCAGGTAGCTCTGTCTTCATCCGGGATTTCTTCCCAAGCCGGTAAATCAGGTGATCTTTCTGAAATGGGTGTCATTGGTAAAAACACTCCCCTTTCATCTTTTCCCAACGCTGTACTCTTAAACTATCCCAACCCATACCGTATTTTCCGCTGTATTTTGCAAGGTCTTCCGGCAAAGCATGTAAAGGCCAATGTGGAGCGGTGTAAGCCAGGTACATGAAAAAAGGCTGTTTATCATCTTTGTCAATGTAATCAATGGCATAATCGGAAAAGGCATCAGTCATGTAAAAGCTATCACCAGGGTAGAATCTTTTACCGTTCTTAGCCATTTTCATAGAGTCTCCTCCTTCTCTGTAAGGCCATAAGTTATAATAACTCGAAGCTCCGTCCAGGAAAGTAAAATGTTGATCAAAACCTTTACGGTCTGGCCAATTGGGTCTTGTAGATCCTACATGCCACTTTCCTACCTGATAAGTATTGTAGCCATTTTGCCCTAATGCTTCAGCTATGGTTGTTGCACTTTCCTTAATTTGTCCTGAATAACTAGGATGACCAAATTCCTGAGTCATAGAACCAATGCCAGCCTGATGTGGATAAAGGCCAGTCAATAATGCTGCTCTGGAAGGGCAACATCTGGCAGCATTGTAAAACTTGGTAAAACGCATACCATTTTCAGCTAATCGATCAAGAGAAAGTGTTTGAATTTCAGAACCATAACAGCCCAAATCAGAATAGCCCATATCATCAGCCAGGATGATAAGTATATTGGGTTGTTTTTCCTGAATCACTTCTTGTTTTTCTTGGCATCCTAAAAAGAAAATTGAGAGTAAAAGTGGTAGGTAATTCTTCCAAGACATGGTTGAAATATTTTTTTATTAAGGTAGTAGACTGGGAATATTCCTTAGTGGGATAGGAGTTCCAAAAAGGGGTAATCTTGTCTCATTACTTTGGTGTAGCGTTGAGGGTGTAGGGATTGTTTAATTATTTGTCCACCAAACATCCGTACTTAGGGTTGGGAAAATTCGATCTCTCAATTGCCCATTCCAATGATTCCATTCGGTAATCAGGGAGTCATAGGTGAGCCTTTTCTGTTCACTTACATCTGTAAACTCATCGGATAAACCTAAATTATATAATTTGGGTGGGAGGGTATCTTGATTGCTATTGGCAACCATTTTATAATAATTATGGCGGATGGCCATGGCATTTTTCTCCCACTTTCGCCAAAATAAATAGTTATGCGGCATTCCTTCTTTATTTCCGGTGAGGTAAGGGATAAGGTTTACACCATCCAATGGTCGCTCTTTATCAACTTGAATTTTGTTTACTTCTACAACGGTAGCCATGATATCGAGTGAAGAAACAGGCTTTTCATAGGTTTTACCGGTGGGTATAACTCCATCCCAACGCATGGCAAAAGGGACGCGTACTCCGCCCTCAAAAAGATCTCCTTTTCTTCCTCTCAATGGACCATTATCAGAAGCATTATTTTTTGCCCCACCATTGTCTGATAAGAAAACAATAAGGGTGTTGTCTAATATGTCTACATTCTTAAGCGTATTCAGAACTTGACCTACTCCATCGTCTACCGCACTGACCATGGCAGCATAGGTTTTTCTTTTTTTATCCTCAATATTGGGAAAACGAGACAAGTACTTCTCTGTTGCTTGCATAGGTGTATGTGGTGCATTGTATGACAAGAAAAGCATGAAATGTTGGTTGGCGTCAGCCTGATTTTTGATGAATTTTACTGCCGCATTGCTAAGCTCATCAGTGAGGTATTCTTGTGTTTCTACTGGCTTTCTATTTTCGATAATTTGGGTTCTATACCATTGCCATTTCTGTGTCACCTCAGAAAGATCTTTAATATCCAATTGATCCGGAAAATACCTGTGTCCACCAGAAAGGAAACCAAAGAAATAATCAAACCCTCTTTCGAGTGGATGAAAATTTGGGTGAGTTCCCATATGCCATTTTCCTATAATGGCTGATTGGTAGTTTGCTTTTTTCAGCACCTGTGCTATGGTTTCTTCTTCTACAGGAAGTCCGGCAATCGGATTTTTGGGATCAATAGAAGGGTTAGAAGTAAAACCAAAACGGTCTTGATAACGACCGGTGAGAAAACCTGCGCGACTTGGTCCACAAACCGGGAAAGTAACATATCCCTCAGGGAAACGTACGCCTTTATTTGCTATTTGATCAATATTAGGCGTGGGAATATCTTTGCAACCATTGAAGCCCACATCCGCCCAGCCCATATCATCGACCATTACGATGACAATATTGGGACGAATCGGTGTGGCCTGCTCCTCTTTTTGCTGTTGAGAAGGTGTACAGCCAATAAACAGGAAGGTAGAAATAAGAATGAGTATATTTTTCTTTATCATAATTGCTTGTTTATGCTTCAATTCACTAGACTTTATTCTAAAATAGTTTTATGAGAACAAAAAGATTGATTTTGGATCAAGACAAGGAAAGCCCGGAGCCTAATAGCCTTAGCTATTAAGGCGAGGACAAGACGCAGTATTGATTTTAAAGACGCTTTTTGGGCCATACAAAATTATTTAGAATAAAGTCTACTGTATTCAGCTAATCTATTTTAATTTGGAATAATTTTATTTCTTTTTAGCCAATCTAATAACCTTTCAGGCCAGCTAGAGAGGTAGCCTTTATTGGGTAGCATGCCAAAGCCATGGCCTCCATATTGGTAAGATTTCTTCGCTTCATTTTTAGTTATCATACTGATAATTGATGCTGTTGTCCGCGTTGATGTCATCAAAATCAAAGTTAATTTTCCAATCCGCATTCGTTTTACCTACACTGACAATACCAAATGGGCAATAACCACCATTGATGTAGTTTTTATTGGCAAAACGGATGGCAGGCTTTTGTGCATGAGGATCTAAAATGCTAATGGCCAGAATGTAATCACCAGTTTTAAGTGAAGAATTTATCTTTAACTGTGCCTCAATTTTATGCTCTTTAGGCGCTTCCATGTACTGATTGAAATTGGGGTTCCAAAAGTTGCCAGGTTGCCATTGGCGAATGTCTACATCTTCAAGTATGGTCCCCCAGACTTTTTCTTTGGTTTGTCTATCTAAAAGAGCCACTTCCATGAGAAATTGGTAATAGAATGGAGCAGAAGCCGTATTGGTGACTTCAAAATAGATACCCAAATGATCATTTTTCAAGGTGGGGGTAAATCCTATAGTGTCAATTACGTATCGGTATCCAAAGGCTTTTTGTAATTCATCCGCCCCTTTTTGAATGGCTGGATTCCGCCAATCATATCTACCCAGCCAAAATAGGTAGGAGCAGTGGAGGGTTCGAATGCTCTCTATCAGATGTTTTCTGTGCCTATCCAACAATACAGTAGAATCCGGAGCTGCTCCGGGCTGAATATGTGCATTCCCCCAGTTGTAGGCTACTTCACCTGTAATTGGCTTGGTCTTCCATTTATCTCCCAATAAAGCCACATCATATCCTCTATCCTGATCATGCCCCCACGAATCTGCATAGATGCCAAAATCATAGTCTTGAAAATGATGTGACCATCGATGCAACACATGCTTATTTTTAAAAGCATTAGCAAAGGCGTTACCCATGCATCGCTGTACTTCTTCTGTTGGATATGGCGTATGCTGTTCTCCCCATAGACCAATGATCCCCATCTCCACGTGGATTACTCTTGGGTCATTGTCCCAGGCCTCAGCGAGTTTGGCGGCCAGTTTTTCTACCCGCTCACAGTAGTTATTGGTGAAAAAATCGTACTTCTTCATTCCTTCGGGAAATGCCAGTTCCTGATCTATACTCTCTGTATACTTATCAAAGTGTGAGTAGCTTCCTTTAGGAGCATACTGCAAATAAACCCTTGGCACAATCCTGACATTGACGTCTTCACAGCCTCTTAGGTCTCCGGGATTGTAATTTGCAGGTATCATCCCATGGAACTCACTTACGTCTTTTTTATCAGGGGAAAAAGCCGGTACATTTTTATACGTTCCGGTTTCTCTCCATCGAATGTTGCAGTAATCAATGATTTTCTGGACATCATCTTCCGGATCATCTTCAATCACATTCCAAGGGATATAGGTCTTCACTACTGTTGCTAAAGGATGGTTGCCTTGGATGGTATCTATGCCAAAACCTTTCATTGGGTTTTTTACCCCATGCGGATATTCTTCCAATTGGGTATAGACCATTTCAACCTGTGCAAATGAATACTGAGAAAGGAAAAGAAGTAAGATCAATAGGTTTTTCAGCTTTGATAGTATTTTCATCGAATTTATTTTCGTGCTTAGTACGTTGTATTTAGTTACTTATTAGTTTTACATTTTTGAATAGGTACTCATTGTCGGATCTTCTTAAAGATTTTCCGCTCTTTATGGTGACATTATTCATAATTACCTTTTTTGTAATTATATAAGGAAATGGCTCTTGATAAGAATCACTCGTCTTATCTACATTGAAGTTGAAAAAGATATTAGGTCCTTGATAAGTTTCTGGAAGCTTGGAGTCATCAATATGAAGGTTTTCTATTGTTATGCGTTCCGGCATATAGCAAGTATAGCCAAAGTCATGTTGTCCATCATTGTAGCCACCAATTAGACTTAGCTGATTGCTACTGTGAGCCGGAGCAAATGTACAATTGCGAATAATGAATTTACCCTGCCAGGTACTACCATAATCTTGACGAAGATTGATAAGCGTCCTGCCGTGTATAGTGGAGTTTTCCAAGGTCAAGATACCTGATCCTATCGCATTAATGCCCATATGGCCCAGAGTCGAATTTTTGATGGTAGCGTTAGCCACTCCCATGTGCGCATCAAAACGTGAAAAAACACAGCTGTCATAAAGGATGTTTTTGCTGTAATTGGAAGCCATGATTCCCCAATACGTTTGGTCATTGATATCATTGGTTTGTTTACAATTGATAATAGAAACATTAAGTGCACGTCTAACAGAAAGATCATAAGATCCCATAGAGACTGGCTTTCCTGCTGCACCTATGGTCCGGTAAGTCTTATGGCCTGTAAGTGTGGTGTTTCTGACCGTAACATTAGCACAGTCTTCAATGGTGATAAAACCTCGATAAGGAGCTCCATGATCGCCTTCACCGGTAATTCTATGTTCTAGGCCATCAACTATAACATTAGACCTACGAATGATAATATTGCGCTGATGGTAATTGTATTTTGACTCCGCTTGATTGGCAATGGTAGTAAAACGCCCGCCTGTAATTTTTAATGTAGTTTTATCTATGGGCAAAGCTGTGATATCTGATATACTGTTGAAATCCCAAATAATTGGGGTATTCTTATCAAGCTTTCCATTTTTATCAACTACAAAAATGTCTGTCTGAGCTTTTCCATTATTTTGGTTTAAACCCTTACGTATGTAGCGGTTGGTGGTTTTATCAGTGACGGTTATCAAGCATGCTGTCTGCAAAGTAGCCTTAATCTTTTTCTGATGTTTTTTTAGTTTGCTAACACCCTCTACCTTAAACGATTTTAAATTGGAGCTAACGATAAAAATAGGTGCATTGCGGTTTTGCACTTTGGTATCATCAACAATAAAAGAGGCTGTGCCAAAGTCGGTATCTGTTTTGATAATTACTGTTCTTTCCTGACCACTTATATAGTATGAAGCCCTTTCATCTGCTTTGACAGGAAGGTCATTCTCGTTGGCAAATGCATGGGTAGCAGCAATACTATTTATATCATCGACTTTTCCATTGCCTTTGGCCCCAAAATCGCCATAGCGTACAACTCCTCTCGCTTTAAACTTAGTGACATCCTTTGGAGATACATTTATTATTAATGCACCTTGGGTATTTGTACTTACGCTGGTTTGTTTCTTATCAAAGTTAAGCACTACATTACCTTTTTCGGATTGTCCTGTTAATAATATGGGGTAGATTAGAATCAAGCCTAAGAGTAGGTTTTTCATATCATATTTTTTGTCCATTACTTAATACAGCAAATTGGCTCTGTGAGAAGCTATTTTAGGGTAAGGCCATTTGTTATCTGAATCATTAAAACTTCTCATACCATAGGTGTATTTAATTCAATCATCTATTGTACTTCCCCACCAATTATTACCAGGATCAAAGCTCGGGCTGAGCATATTTTTCCTTCTTAGTTCTAATGTTGGGAGTAACTCTGTTCGAATTTTCTCTAAATGTTCCATCTCCTTCAACATATCGTAGTCCGGATCAGGAATGGGGTATTTTGCATTTACGGATTCCAGATAGGCAAAGAGGCTATTGGATAATTCTTGTACCAATTCTGGCTTTTGCTCAGCTAGGTCAGTTTCTTCAGACAAATCATTCTTAAGGTCATATAATTCTTGCCTCTCATCCTCATAATAGTGGATCAATTTCCAGTCGCCTTGTCTGATAATGGATGAAGGTTCACCGCCTTGGTTTCCATAATGAGGATAATGCCACACTAAGGAGCGCTTGTCCAGATTACCACCATTGAATAAAGGTTTTAGACTCATTCCATCCTGATGTTGAGTAGGTTTTAGACTAAGTCCTGCCAAGTCAAGCAAGGTGGGATAAAAATCTGTTGCAATCACGGGAGCATCAATTTCTTTTGGCTGCTCTATACCGGGAATTTTGATTAGAAAAGGCTCTCTGATTCCACCTTCAAATTGATAGCCTTTTCCCGCTCTTAAGGGCTTATTACTAGTAGAGAAGTTATCTCCCGCTGCTACACCGCCGTTGTCTGAGGTGAAAACCACAATAGTATTCTCACTTAAGCCCAAAGAGTCTAATGACCTTAAAACCAGGCCAATGGCATCGTCCATTGATTCTACCAGCCCTCCATAGATTGGGTTATCTTGCACTTGTCTAATAGGCTTGAACTTACCCATTTCATAGGCGGTATCTGTTAATCCGTTATTTTCTGCTTTATTTCTGTATTTACTCCATTTTTCTTGAGTGGTTTGAATGGGACTGTGGACGGCATAAAAAGATACAAAAGCAAAGAAGGGTGGGTCATCAGCATTTGAACCTTGTTCGCTTATGAACTCTACCGTTTCTTTTGCCAGGCGCATGCTTAAGTTTTCACCATCATATTTATTTTCTAGAGAAGGATTTTTCCAGGGCGAAAAATACCCTCCGGCCGGACTTCCTTTTTCCCAACCTCCTTTGTTGATATTGAATCCATGATTTTGAGGTAGAGATCCGTTTTGAACATTACCTAAATGCCATTTTCCTGCAAAAAACGTTTGATAACCATTCTCTTTAAAGGCTTCTGCAATCGTGGTATCCTCATGAGATAAGAAACGATTGTAATCAGGAGGTAATAGTTTACTAAATCGCTTTTTTTCACGCCAGGCTTCACCTGTCCTGGCTCCAATCCAGTCAGTGATACCATGACGTGCAGGATTTTTTCCTGTCATGATGCTGGCACGGGAAGGAGAACACACCTGACAACTTGCATAACCATTTGTGAAAATAGTTCCTTCATTGGCGATGCGATCAATATTGGGTGTTTCATAAAAACTAGAACCATTATAGCTTACGTCCGCCCATCCAAAGTCATCCGCAAGGATAAATATGATATTATAAGCTTGACTTTGTTTTTCTTCAGTAGCTTGCTTACAGGATGCAAGACTCAATAGGAATAGTATAGAAAGTGTGACTCTACTCATTTTTTGTTTTTTAAGATAAGGTACAACTTAAGTGGTTGCCAAAACTAAATTAGATAATTGAGCTTGATATTATTCCTAACTAATTTCCTCTATGTGAGCGGAAAGTGAATAAGCCCAGTTGGGTTTGTTGTCGGTCTGGTTCCAGGTAATATCCAATCCATCCAGAGAGAACTTATTTACATTAGAAACTACAATAGCAGCTTTGGCCTTCATACCTACTGAATCTATTCCTAAAAACGATCCTAGTAATCTCGAACCCGGCATCAATTCCAATATCGTATTGCTCTTGATGTAAATGGTACCTATGAGAAAATCACCTTTAGGGATGATTACTTTTCCATCTGCTTCAGAAGCCAGATCCAATGCTTTTTGAAAGGAGGTCGTATTTAAGGTAATTGCATCTCCAACTGCTCCATAATCGACGACATTATACAACCCGTCATGATTCTTATTATCCAGGCTACAACTGGTTAGTCCAAATAAAATGAGGAAGAATGTAGCTATGTGAGCATTTTTCATAATTAATACTAATATTTTTGTGTCGAAAGTTTCGATAAGAAACCCAAAGCTTTTTGGATAGAGGAGAGACGGACGTTCCAAAAGTGGGTAATTTTGTATCACCCTTTTGATGTAGAATCTTCCTATACTATTTTTAGAAGTATACGCTCGCTAACATAAATTTTATGATTTTCTAAAAGCAGGGATAAAGAGCTATAGAGTGCACAATCATTTAGAATAAAAAACCTAAAAACATGAGATCAGACCGTAGGCGTTTTCTCCAATCTATAAGTATGCTGGCGGCAGCAAGCATCGTTCCTTTTAGTGCATTTAGTTTTACGAGTGACTCAAAGCTAAAAGTGGCCTTAGTCGGTACAGGTATACGTGGGACAAGTTTTTGGGGTAAAAGATTGGTGGATCAATACAGTGAAATATTGGAGTTTGTAGGATTATGTGATAACAATCCCGGCAGATTGGCTTATGCATTGGATTATATGGGCGTTTCTTGTCCAACCTATTCCGATTTTGAAAAAATGATCAATGAGTCGAAGCCAGAATTGGTAATTGTATGTACAAAAGACTCAAACCATCACGAATTCATTTGCAAAGCGCTTGATATGGGCTGTGATGTTTTGACAGAAAAGCCATTGACCATAGATGAGGATAAGTGCCAGGAAATTCTCGATGCAGAGAGGAGAAACAATCAAAAACTCATTGTAGGATTTAATTACAGGTGGAGTCCATACAATACCAAGATTAAAGAACTATTGATGGAAAATGCTATTGGAGAAGTCATTTCTGTAGATTTTCATTGGTATTTGAATACCTATCATGGCGCCTCTTATTTCAGGAGATGGCATGGATTGAGACAGGAAGGAGGAACTTTATGGATTCACAAGTCTACTCATCACTTTGACCTAATCAATTGGTGGTTGGATTCTGAGCCGGAAGAAGTTTTTGCCTATGGATCATTGGATCATTATGGCTCTAATGGACCCTTTAGAGGTGAAAACTGTAGAAGCTGTCCTCATAAAAATGAGTGTGATTTCCACTTTGATATCACTAGAGATAAAAGACTCATGGATTTGTATGTGAAAAATGAGCAGCACGATGGATACATCAGAGACAATTGTCTATATAGACATGAAATCAATATTTACGATAAGATGTCGGCACAGATTAAGTATGCGAATGGGGTAATTGTCAACTACTCTTTGACCACTTACTCACCATTCGAAGGTTGGAGGACAGCTTTTAATGGTACTGATGGAAGGATAGAAGGCTGGCAGGACATTCCATACCAATCAGATGAAGTTGGAGTGGATCAGGCAGATCTACACAAAGCAGAAATGGATCAAAGTGGAAAAGATGCTTTGAAGACCAAGCCTGTAATCATTCACAATCTATGGGAAAAGTTTAAAGTTGAAAATGTCAAGTTTGAAAGAGGAGGACATGGTGGTGGTGATAAACGACTACATGAGAAAATATTCATCAATCCGGAAAAAGAAGATCCTTTTGAAAGAGCGGCAGGCTCAAGAGATGGTGCAATGTCTATATTAATCGGTGTTGCAGCAAGAAAAAGTATTGAAACCGGTCAACCAGTTCGTATCGCAGAATTAACAGATTTAGAACCAAGAGCTAAACGACTTAAATAATAAGATCAAAATGAAATACATCTTTAATTTTTTACTGGCGGCTGTTTCTGTAACAGCTCAGCCTACTGACAATCCTGTGGAATCAAGATATGGAAAATCTGTAGCTGCATGGACTGATGAATTCGATTGGGACAATATTGTTAGTATCAATGATTATTCCGGTGCAGATTGGAATACAAAACTTGAAAAGGCACAAAAAGAACTCTCAAAAAAAGGAGGTGGAGTGGTGTTTTTTCCTGCAGGGATTTACTTTTTTCAGAAGACTGTTAAGTTAAAAAGTCATATCGTGCTTAGAGGTGAAAACCCTGTAGGTCTCAAAGATGCTTATGATGGAGAGTACCAATTAAGTACTCAATTTGAATTTCCCAAGTATGAACCCAGTATTGGTGGTCAGAGTAATAATGTTGAGACTGCTTTTAAAGGAATCAGGCTAGAGTATTCCAATACTACTACACATTGTGGAGTCATCAACATAGCAATAAACAGAGGGCACATTAAGTTTGGAGCTGATGTATATCAGATCGATGAGTTTGCAGAAGAATTTGAGAAGTATGGTAGAAATCATATTGTCTTTGGTTGTATACTAAGAAATGCAGCCATAGCCGATCCCAATATTCCGCATGTCTGGCAGCAGCCCTGGCAGGTTTGGACACATCGCCATAATGCAGCCATTGACATTCGAGCTGCTGGAAACGTTTTGGTGGCCAATAATCGCATCCCAGAATCAGGAGAGGATGACTTTTTGATGCCGGGTTATGCCATCAAGCCTGGTAAGAACAATGAAGGTGAGACAGTAACACGGGATGATATCACTTTTAGATACGATAACCGTCCTGGGATCTATGTCAATTATGGTTCAATCACAGGAAGTGTTAAGGAGGCACCGCATTGTTATGCCAAAGGGATAGATATTAGAGACAACTACATTTACAACTATGGCTGTATGGGCATTGGTTTCTCGGGAGATGGAACTTATTGTTGTGGAAATGTCATTCGTTTTAAGCCCAACAATTACCTGCCAATTTATAACGGTACCAATATGAATCATCATGTCAACAACAACAGAGCTATTGAAATGCGTGCATTAAGATGGACTGTCGAATACAACAATTATGAGGTATATTCCAACACTCAACCGGATAGCACCGACTGGTTTGGAAAGTATGGAGATGGAGAAGGGCTTATGCATGAGCAACATGATAATATGCCATTGATTAAGGATTCAAAGCTCAGATACAATATTGGGAACCGATATCTCTGTCTCTGGAGAACACCCATTGATGGACTAGAAATTGTGGGCAATATCATTCGAACGAGTACTAATGAATATATGGGGAATGGATCTATGGCTATATGCATCCAAGGGCAAGTACATCAGACCAATCGATTACTTGAAATTAAGAATCTTAGAATACTAAATAACATTACAAGTGGCTCGGGGATTCGCATACTGGGGATAGACAAGGGAGGAAATATTATAAAAGGCAATCAACATATGGGGCCTGGAGAAGGTATCATTGAGTCGAGCATGCCGGGATTGAATTTAAAAGAAAATACAAATTATAAGCTTACTGACAAGATCAGTTATGGGGCTGGTTTATAACTAAGTTAAGAGGGGTTAGAAGGTTTAGCTTTAGTATACCTATACCCACGACTAACTGATATTCTAAACCACTAAATGAATAATTGGAAACTTTCTACAAAAATGCTTGCTATGTGGTATTATTCACTTAGATACTTTTACCTATTAGTACTTTCTATATTTCTTTTGAATTGTGAAAAACCAAAAGAAGGTTTGACCCAATATGTCGATCCTTTTATTGGTTCAGATGAGACAGATTTTGTTTCCTTATGGAGATCTGAAGCGGGCTTATATCCCGGAGCAGTGGCTCCTCATGGTATGTTGCAATTGACTCCTGAGACTAAGGCGCCTAAAAAATACCTACAAGGCTATTTTTATAAAGAAGATACCATACGTCGTTTTTCGATGACTGAACATTTCAGTGGATGGCCTGGTGGATCGGCAGGAAAAGGGATCTTTATGCCTTTTTCTCAAGATGGTTTTGAAAACATTGAGTTGAACCAACTTAAGTCATTCTATAGCCATGAACAGGAAGAAGCAGAAGCAGGGTATTATGCCGTCGATTTATTAGAGCATGATATTTCTTGTGAATTTTCATCCTTGATTCGATCAGCAATTGGCCGGTTTGCTTATGACGATGCTAAAAAACAAAACGGAATAGCTTACTTCGGCTTTAAGACGTTTGAAGCTTTAGATGAGAATAGATTCCAAGCCACGCTTTCAGCAGGAAGAAGGGAGTTTCAGAGAACGAAGATGAGTATTCATTTGGTCATTGCTTTTAAGGAAGAGGTAGATCTTATGGAACAAGGAGAAAAAAGAAAACACTGGCTGATTGTACCAAAAGAAGATCAAACAAAAGAGCTCAACTTTAAAATTGGTATTTCTTATACATCCTTAGAAAATGCCCAATTGAATCTGGAGACTGAAATACCAGACTGGGATATAAAAAAGATAAGAAAAAAGGTTGATTCCTTGTGGGAAAAAGAACTGAGCCGGGTAGAATTGACAGGTAATGAAACCGATAAAGTCACCTTTTATACCGCTTTGTACCACGCCTCTCTTTTACCCCTCAATGTAACAGATGTCAATAGGCAATTTCCAGGTTTTGAAAAAAACGAGCCATTGAAAGAAGGAGAAATCCATTACCATTATTTCACGCCCTGGGATGCTTTTCGCACACTTCACCCACTGATTAATTTTATCAATCCACAGAAAGGAAAGGATTATATGGCTTCCTCTTTGCGCTACTACAAAACGTATGGCAGTTTACCTGAGCCGTCCGTGATGACTTCCGTTCAAATGAGTTTGCTGTATGCAGATGCATTGGCACAAGAGATCGACTTTGATGTAGAAATGGCTTATCAGGGTCTTAGCAAGATGATGTTGGAGCAACCCTATTTTCGAAAAGAAATGCCCATATATGATTCGATTGGTTATGTGGCCTATCCGATGAGCTATGCAACAACCGCTACTATGGAATTTGCCCATAATGATTGGGCTTTAGCCAAAATAGCTGATCATTTAGGAAAAAAAGAGATGGCGGAAAAGTTGTATCAGCGTTCGCTCAGCTATCGATCACAGTTTGAACCCAAGAGTCGATTTATGAAAAGTAAAAATGCAGATGGCAGTTGGGCACCTGTGTCCATTTATGCGGAAGCAGATAAGTGGAATATGTCTTGGTTTGTGCCACATAACAATCAGGATTTGATCAATTTGATGGGGGGAAATGAAGCTTTTTGTGACTTCCTCAATCGAAACTTTGAAGAAGGACATTATGTATTGGATAATGAATGTCCGATGAATTTTCCATTCTTATTTTTGTATGCAGATCGACCTGATCTGACGATGAAGTGGGTAAATAAGACGCTGAGACAATATTTCAAAAATAAGCCTTACGGTATTCCCGGCAATGATGATTGGGGAACCATGTCGAGCTGGTTCATGTGGGGAGCAATGGGACTTTTTCCGGCTGCACCAGGAACTGGAGAACTGATCATCACAGGACCAATATTTGATAAGATAGTTATTCATCGCACAGAAGAGGAGCAGGTGCTTATAGAGGCAGATGGGGTTTCAAAAGAAAACATCTATATCCAAGAAGCTAGCGTAAACGGAGAAGAGGTGAACTCAGCTTTTGTTTCTACGAAGGAATTGGTAAACGGAATGCTAAGTTTTGAAATGGGCAATTCGGCCAATATTGATTTTGGAAAGGAGGGTCCTAAACCTTATTCACTTACAACTGCAAAGCCGGATTTTGAAGTGCTTTCCTTTTCGAGTACAAAAAATATAGTAAGTTCAAATCAACTATTCGATCTACATACAACAATATCTAACCGTGGATCAATAGGAAACTATTTGGTAGAGGTAAAAGAAGGAGATGTAGTTATTTATTCCGGTTATTTCCTTCTTGAAGAGAATGAGGCCAAAGATTTGAGTCTTCCGATTCGTCTTTTTTCTGGTGGAAAACATCAGCTCACTTTAGAAGGTAAGCAAGTAGCAATAACAGTAGTACCAGCAAATATGACTGAAAAAGCTATCGTCTTTGAGAGTGTGGAGGTAGAACCATTGGTTCATGTATCTAAAAAGGCAAAGTATAAGAGTCGATTCCAAAATGCATCTGGAAATGAGCTCCGTTTTACGCCTGTTCTTTATGTAGACGGAGCCGAACAACAAGTATTTGAAGAACTAACCATTGAACCAGGAGAGGTGATAGAATTGGTAGATTCTTTCCAACTTGAAAAGTTAGGCTTCCACACCCTCCAACTCAATACCGGACCAACTGCAACATTTAAAGTGTATGAGCAAGCTATTGAAGCGATGGTCGTTCATTTCACTTTTGATGAAGAAGGAACAGAGGTGAAAGATAAATCCGGTTTTGACAATCATGGAATTATTCATGGAAAAGTAGATTGGGTCGAAGGTATTGAAGGAAAAGGACTAAAGCTTACCAATGGCTATGTTTCCATTCCCAAGTCAGTCAGTACAGCAATTGAAGACAATGAAATGACAATGCTTTGCTGGTACAAACCGGTAACACAAAAAGGGAAAGCTTCACTCATCACAAAAGGAACATTCCATATGCTTAAGCTGGAAGGCAAGTGGCAGATAAAGTTTGCCGCAGGCAGTTGGGGAAGAGGACAGTGCTACCACAATGCCAAACCCAAACCTGATAATATGAAGGAACCCAGTTGGTTGGATGAATGGACCCATTTTGCTGGTGTAAAAGATGCTAAGTTCATTCGAGTATTTACTAATGGAGTAGAGCATAATCGACTGGATCATATAGGTCGATTACATGGAACAGATTTTGAGTGGCGAATTGGTAGCAATCAGGTAGCTGAAGACCAACAAGCAAAAGGTGTGATTGACGAAGTGATGATTTTTAAAGGAGCATTGAATGAGGAAGAGATTAAGGAGGTGGTGCGTTTGAGATAAAGAAGTTGCTTGTAAAAGCAGGTAAAAATTGTTAGATTGAAGGAGATAATATTTTACTTCAAAGAAATTAGAGTATGCCTCAGAATGATTATAGTGTAGAAGGGAGAGATGATTTATCCTGGCTTTTTGAAGAGCCTTTGGAAAAGAAAATTCTCATAGAAGAAGACAGGCAAAATGATACCATTTTAAGATTAAGCTTACCATATACAATGGTATCAACACATTTAGCAATAGTTAAGCAAATACATGGAAGAAGATGGAACATAGATGAAAAGGTATGGGAGATACCCTACACTGAACTGTCAATTCGATTTATCAACAAATATTTATCTGATGTTGCTGTTTTTGATTTTGACATAAACAAGGAGAAACTTCATACTCAAACAAAAGCTTCGATGCCCTACAAGCTAAGCGTATCAAAAACAGAACCTGCAGAAAAAGAGGCGGTAATAGCATTGGAGGAAAATCTGATGTTAAAGAGATACAGTTGGAGTACCATAAAGACCTATAAAAATTGTTTCAGAAGCTTTATTCACTATTATTCTGAGCATGAAACAAAGGAAATTAGTAGAAAGCAGATTGAAGATTATATTTTAAAGCGGATTCGAATAGATGGTATATCTGAATCCCACCAAAATCAAATTTTAAGTGCAATAAAGATTTATTATTCAGAGGTAGCTCAGCAAGCAGAAAAGGTGGTGGGGTTGATAAGACCCAAGAAACCCAAAAAGCTTCCGCAAGTTCTTACAGAAGGTGAAGTGATCTCCCTGCTAAACGCAGTGACTAACCTTAAGCATAAATGTATTCTTTTACTAATTTACTCTGCCGGATTAAGAATTGGGGAATTGACAAGGTTGAAGTTGAATGATATACAACCACAGCACAATCGCATTTTTGTATATGGAGGAAAAGGGAAAAAGGATAGATATACGATACTGTCCAAGAAAGCATTTGAGCAACTAAAGGTATATTTTGAATTGTATGAACCAGTAGAGTGGGTATTTGAAGGACAGCAAGGAGGCCCCTACAGTGTGAGAAGTATTCAACAAGTTTTCAGTCGAGCAAAGAAGCAGTCGGGCATTAATAGTTATGCTACAGTACATACGTTACGACATAGTTTTGCCACTCATTTATTGGAAAAGGGAGTTGGATTGAGGTACATACAACAATTGTTGGGACACGAGAGTAGTAAGACAACAGAAATATATACCCATATTACAAATAAGGGTTTAAATAATATTATTAGTCCATTGGACAATTTAGAGATATCGGATATTAACGAAAACGACTAATTAAAACACGCATTGCGTGTTTTAATTAGTCGTTTTCGTTAATACAATAGTTCTCGGCAATAAACTAAAAAAGTAAGAAGTTAAATCTCTAAAAAGAACATAGTTTATGGAGTTCATCATAGGCCTTATAGTTGCATTCTTTGTCATTAGGTACCTATATACTAATGCTCAAAAGAACAGAATAAGAAAAGAACATGACGAAGTTGAGAAGTCATTGACTCCAAAGGCTTGGAAATTCGATTTAGATCCACAGTATGTGCTCACAAAGAAGAAGATCGACAGGCAATATGTCGAGTACAAAAGAAAAATCAGAAATAACGAAGAAACAAGTTTTGAGAATTTGAGCGACTTGGAATTGACTTATAACGACTTACTCCGGGAGGCTGAACTGCGAGACAGACTGATGGCAGAAATGACTGGTAGAAGGATAGAGTTTTATGACTAGATTAACAAGGAAAAGTAAGCATGATCCAAATTAGAAGTTGGATGTGAAAACGTGTATGATATTTTTTAATGTGTGACTTGAAGAGATTCAGTATTTTACCCTCTAGATTTTTGTATGTAGATAGATATCACAGGTATGCGAGACAATTTTACAGAAAAGACGAAGAGGATTATGGCCCAGAGGGTGGGATACAATTGTTCAAACCCAAATTGCAGGAGACCAACGGTAGGAGCGCATACTGATGCAAAAAAGTCAACCCTAATCGGAGTTGCAGCCCATATTACTGCCGCTGCTCAAGGAGGTCCAAGGTATAACAGTCAATTATCGACTCCTGAAAGAAGAGAGATCGAAAATGGTATTTGGTTATGTGAAAGTTGTGCTAGACTCATTGATAAAGACGAAGCTCGTTTTCCTGTTGAGCTTCTTAACGAATGGAAGGTAAATGCAGAGTCGATAGCCTTTGAGGCTTTACTTAAGCATGTGCATGAAGTAACACCTGCAATCCAAAGTATCCCATTTCTTGAATTAGATCTCATATGGACTTATAGCTCTAAAGGCCCAATTGTAAGTAAAGGGCAACGAGGATTGAGTCCAAGGAATAGGGAGGTGTTTGGAGGAGGGGCGATACCAATAGGAGAAGGAATCTATTACAATCAACTCAAGTGGAATTATGAACTAAGAATTTATAATAATTCTGATTTTGCAGCGAAGAATGTAATGATAATTGAAGATTCTGATTATCCAAGTTTTTCATTTATTGAGAATCTGCCTAGAATAAATAATCTCGGTGCACTCGATAATATGAAGCTCTCTGCTGTATATTCTGAAGAAGTTGAGTCAACTGGTGCAGAGGCCTTAGAGCTAATTAAGCCAAATATTCCGCCAGGAATTGAAGGGAAAAAATTGATGCTGGTATACAAGGATTTATCAAATAGAATTCATCGGACGGAAGTTATACTAACTTCTAATGGGATTGAGAATGGAAAGGTATAAGGTGCTGCCGAGAACTTAGGCTGGGCGACAAGCCTCGTACCTCGGCCTGCGCTCAGCCCAGAGTTCCTGCGCAATCCTCCCTCCGGTCGGACTGCGCAGGAACGGTCAGGCAAGGCC
>JBCBCD010000023.1:0-18899 GCA_038530915.1 Bacteroidota bacterium | reverse complement strand
GCTCAAGTCAGCAAAAGCTACTCTCGATGGTTCGATCATGGTGACAGGAATATCATAGCGTTGATCCAGTAAATGCCAGTTTTCACCTGCATCGTAGCTGGTTACTCCCGGGCCTGCTATTAAAAGTACCTCAGGTTTGCGTAAAGGTCTGAAATAGGAACTACCCAGGTCAATCCCTTCTGGTGTCAATCCGCCATCCACATCGTGAATCGTGATACCCGTTGAGCGCCACACATCTTGCATAACCTCATACATCTGCTCTGCGCCTATAACTTGATTTTGTACCGGAATCATGATGGTACCTTGTAGGAATGTTTTTTCTTTAGCCTGAAAAGAGAAAGTTGCTACCTTGGCTCTAAGACCTTGACTCAATAAATCATTGACGGCTTTAGGGGCATTGTAGTCATCCCATTCAATCAAGTAAGCATATTCGCTGTAATCCGGACCCAGACTTGGTGGGATAGCTGGCAAAGATTCGAGTTGATCGCCTAAAATGAAAGGCGTAAAGTTCCTTCTACTTAAATATTTGAATTCTATATTGAAAGCCATGGGTAGGGTCCATGCAGAAACGTCATAGAATAAACTATCTTTGAAAGTAGTCTGCTGTTGGAAAATGCCTGTAATAAGTTTGTATCTGGATTGCTCTAAGGGTATGATGAAAGAATTCTCTGGCTTAAAAGTTACATCATCTATCGTTACTTCCTGTTTCAACTTATGAACTTCAATTTCATGTCTGCTTAGTATTTCCATAAATTCATTGAAACGCGTACGGTCGTATTGTTCTGAAACCAAGATGGCTTTTCTATCATCAGCAGATGATTCTTGTACGGCATTTTGGAAAAACTCTATCCTATATTCCAATAGCTCTTCTCTCAATTCCAGAGAAGCTTGCTGGGTAGAAAGGTGAGTAGCTACTTGGTTTCTAATGGTGAACGGGAAGGTCAAAACTCCATTGTCACTGTTCTGTGCAGTACCTCTTGAACTTGACTGCTCAAAAAGAATACCTATGCTGCCATTGATGTCAGGATAGGTTGAACCTTTACCATAATAGAAATCATCGTATCGCTCCTGTGTGAAATACAAAGATCCTATTGTTTCTAAAGCAGCAGCATGATAATTGCCAATTTTAGCTGTGAGGTCTTGGTTTTTTTGAGGAGTTAAAGGATTGGTTCGCGAAGGGATACCGGGTTGAAAGAAGAAAGTCGCATTGGTACCCATTTCGTGATGATCTGTCGCAACAATAGGTTGCCATTCCTGAAACATTTTGATACGACCTTGGCTTTCAGGATGTTGTACAGGGAGCCAATCTCTGTTTAAATCAAACCAATAGTGATTGGTACGTCCGCCTGGATATACTTCTCGATATTCCCTGTCCTGGTTATTATAAGTGGCATTTTTATTTTTATGCACATTGGTCCAGTTAGAAAAACGATTGAACCCATCCGGATTTAAGGCAGGATCCAGAAGGATCACGGCTTCATCCAATAATTTTTCGACCTCTTTACTCTTTCCCGCTGCCAGGTAATAAGCTACCAAAACACTGGCATTTCCACCACTTGGTTCATTACCATGGACGCAGCTTCCTTGATAAATCACAATGGGTTGTTTCGATAAGTTAACTTCAGAGGCTGTTGTTGGATTGGAGAGTTTTAAATGATTTGCTTTGATTTCTTCCAGGTCGCGCTGATTTTTTTCTGAAGTAATGGTTAAATACATTAAAGGTCGGTTTTCGTAGGACCTGGCATATTCAGTTAATGTGATTCTGGGAGATACTTCAGCTAGTTCTTTGAAGTAACCCACCAACTGATCGTGTGAAATATGCCACTCACCAATTTGATACCCAAGGTACTCTTCCGGTGTTGGAATATCTTTATCATAATTGATATCTGGTAGGTAATAGGTTAAGTCTTTTTTTTGAACTTGCGCTATGGATTGAAAATTAGATAGGCAGATGATAATTGCTAGTAATGATAGTCTGATTTTCATACTATAATGAGCTTTTGGTTGAGTCAGGCTAAATATAATAAATAGTTTTTTTTGCTAAGATTAGGAGGCAAGATTACTTTAGAGTTTTACTGCTGGTCTAAACCTTCTAAACTTTTAGTCTACAAAAACACATCATTCCTATTTAATGATTGATACAAAAGACTTAGAATAAAATGTAAGATTTCTATGTAACTTTAATCTTAATTCTTTGTTAGAGAATTTTAAACAACTTCAGCAATTAAAATTAGCGTTTAAGACAGAAAATAGAATGGATATACAGATTAACCAGGTAGAGCATCAACTCAATGAAATAACTAAAGTTTTTCACAAACAACACGATCGACTCGATGCTTTAAAAGCAACTTCCTATCGGGAGAGGGTCGAAAAACTCAACAAAATAGAGCGATATTTACTCGATGAAAAGAATGTTGATAACTTAATACAGGCTCTTTATGAGGATTTTAAAAAACCTGCATTTGAAGTACTTTCTTCAGAAAGTGGGCTGGTACTTCAACACATCAAATACATTAAAAGAAACTTGAAGAGCTGGTTGCAAGTACAACCTCATATCACGGGACTTGCATTAGTAGGTACTCGTTCTTATGTATTACCAGAACCAAAAGGCTTGACCTTAATCCTGGCGCCTTGGAATTATCCTTTGAATACAGCCTTGATACCACTAGTTTATTCTATTGCTGCTGGCAACGCTGTTATTTTGAAGCCTTCTGAAATGACTCCTGCTACTTCCTCGTACATAAAAACTATGTTTAATAAATTATTTGATGAAGGAGAAATCGCAATAATTGAAGGAGGTGTATCGGTTTCTCAACATTTACTTTCTCTACCTTTTAATCACATTCATTTTACAGGCAGTACAAGAGTGGGCAAGATCGTTATGAAAGCAGCTGCCGAACATTTGACTTCGGTTACTTTGGAATTGGGAGGAAAATCTCCGGCTATAATTGACCGTGAGCTCAATATCAAAGAAGCAGCTGAAAAATTAGCTTGGGGAAAATTTTTTAATGGAGGACAGACTTGTATCGCTCCTGATTATGCATTGGTACATGAAGCAGTAGTAGATGATTTGATCAAAGAGCTAAAAAATGCCATCACAAATATGTACGACCCTGAAGGCAATGGCATTGAAAAAACAACTGATTTAGCTCATGTTGTTAATGAATCCCATTTTAATAGATTGACTCAGTTAATTAGTGATGCAACAGAAAAAGGGGCAAAGATCGAATTTGGTGGAACTACAATTATGGGAGAAACTTTCCTGGCACCAACTATTATAAGTGGAATCACTACAGAAATGGAAATTATGGAAGATGAAATATTTGGTCCCATTCTTCCAATAATAACTTATAAAACCAAAGAAGAAGCGGTTCAATTTATTAATCGACTTCCTAAGCCATTAGCGCTTTATATAGCCAGTCGAAATAATAATACCATTAGGTATTTTGTTGATCATACGACGGCTGGTGGGACGGTTATCAATGATTATTTATTAGGGTATAGCAACCCTGATCTGCCCTTTGGTGGAGTGAATTCAAGTGGCATTGGACGAGCTTTTGGGAAAGAAGGCTTTTTTGAGTTTACGAATCGAAGAAGTATTATTAAAAGGAGCTATGGAACCATTAAATTTATTTTTCCGCCGTATAAAACAGGAAAAGTTAAAATGGCAAAACTCTTATCAAGATGGATTGGTTAAATGATCCGATCTGTATTAATTATTGTACAAAACATTAATTCAAATATATGGATTTTCAAGCATTAGTTGATGATATCAAATCACGCGCAGCCAAAGTAGCTGCCATTGGAAAAGTACTTAAGTTCGATTTGGATGGTGATTTTATTACCCTTGATGGAACAGGGGATGATAATGTCGTCCATACAGATAATCAACAAGCTGATTGCACAATCAAGGTAAGCAAAGACAACTTAGTAAAAGTTATGAATGGCAGTCTCAATCCTATGATGGCCTTTATGACTGGTAAAGTAAAGGTAGATGGAGATATGAGTGTGGCGATGAAATTGCAAAACCTGGTGTAAGGTGTAGAATGTAGGGTGTAGAGGGCGTTTTATATCCTACATTTCCACATAAAAGACTTTATTCTAAATAATTTTGTATGTCCCAAAAAGCGTCTTTTAAATCAATACTGCGTCTTGTCCTCACCTTAATAGCTAAGGCTATTAGGCTCCGGGCTTTCCTTGTCTTGATTCAAAATCCATCTTTTTGTGCTCATAAAACTATTTTAGAATAAAGTCTAAAGAAAAGATAATTAATCAATGTACATTTTACTCATTACAATTGTCATTGGCCTTTTTCTGGCTATGTTGTTTCTCAACCTTTACTTTAGGGCTAAAGTGCTTAAAGTGTATCGCATATTGGTACAAAACAGAGTGGAATTTGGAGCTGCACATTTGTTTAACAAAAGGAGGATGGAGGAGGAAGTATTTCCAAAGTATCCACATATGCAAACTGAGATAGAGACTTTTGTACGGCATTTGAGCTATTCCATAAGAATGGCAACGGTACTGTTGTTTTTAATTACCTTATTTGGGGCCATCTTGATGTACTACAGGTAAACTTTATATTAATTTTGTGTTTTAGCTTACCATCTATTGATTTATCAAATGAACTATTGCTGGTAAAATTGTTACATTTGGCGAGTTATACATTTGCAAGTTTTTACATCTCATTTATTTTAAATTTCGTTCCAGAATGCTGAAAATAGGAGTTTTAGGTGTTGGCCATTTAGGAAAAATTCATCTCAAGTGTATCAAACTGGCTGATCAGGAGTATGAACTGGTTGGATTTTTTGACCCTGATGATAACAATGCCAAGACTGCTATAGATCAGCATCAAGTTAAGCGATTTGATACCATTGAGGCTTTGTTGGAAGCAGTAGATGTAGTTGATATTGTGGCTCCGACTACCTTACATCATAAATTAGCTTCTCAAGTAATTAAAGCTTCCAAACATGTTTTTATAGAAAAGCCAATTACTCAGACACCTCAGGAAGCTGAAGACCTTATGGCTTTGAGTGATGAATATGGTGTAAAAGTTCAGGTAGGGCATGTTGAAAGATTTAATCCGGCTTTACTAGCATTAGAGGATATGATCGTCAATCCGATGTTTGTAGAAGCTCATCGGTTATCCATTTTTAATCCAAGAGGGACGGATGTTTCTGTTGTATTAGATTTGATGATACACGATTTAGATATTTTATTGAGTATGGTCAGATCTAAACCAGTAAATGTCCATGCTAGCGGGGTATCCATAGTAAGTACCACGCCTGATATCGCCAATGCAAGAATTGAGTTTGAAAATGGCTGTGTGGCCAATCTTACAGCAAGTAGAATATCATTGAAGCAAATGCGCAAGGTGAGGTTGTTTCAACCTGATGCATACATAAGTCTGGATTTCCTGGATAAAAAAGCGCAGGTAGTTAGACTATTTGATAAAGGTGGAGAGCATGTACCTGATGGTGACTTAATGGAGTTGCCAACGGCTAAAGGTGACAAATTGATCCACATTAGCATGCCAGGGATACAGCCGGTGAATGCCATAAAAATGGAATTGGAAACTTTTGCAGAAAGCATCAGGACCAATTCTTTGCCAAGAGTAAGCATACAGGACGGTTATAATGCCTTGAAGTTGGCACATGATATTGATCGACAGATCTCACAAAAAGAAAAAAATAATTAAGGTTTTTTTAGAAAGCCTATCCGATTAAACATACATATACAAAAACGTAGATGAACGTTTTTTATCCCAAAATACTATCTAAGCTATTGCCATACATCCTACTTGGATTATGTCTGGTTCTCTTTTTGCCTTCTTGTGATGTAATCAATCCAGAAGAAGATATTCCTTCTTACCTATACATCTCGGATTTTAATTTAACGACTTCATCATCTCAGGGAAGTGCCAGTATCAAAGCTTCTGAAGCATGGGTATTGCTGGATGGAGAGTTTATTGGTGCTTTTCCAGTACAATCGACCATTCCAATATTAACAACAGGAACACATGAAATAGAGGTAAGAGCCGGCATAAGAGACAATGGCATCAGCAGTTCGCCCGAAATTTATCCTTTCTATACAAGCTACACTGTTAATGTAGATTTAGAAGCCAATGAAATAGATACCATTGTGCCTACCATTGCTTATCGACCAGACGCCAGATTCCTTTTTGTGGAAGGTTTTGAGTTAAGTGGTCATTTGTTTAGAGAAGTATTGATTGGAGATGACAACAATCGAATACAGAGGACACAGGACGATATTTTTGAAGGTGGTTTTTCAGGTTTTACAACGATAGATATAGATCAACCTGAAGTGCTTTTAGCTTCAACTTCAAGATTTAGATATCCGGAGGATCCATTTCCTACGATATATCTTGAAATGAACTATAAGGCAGAGGGATTACTGGGTGTTGGGATCATTGGTTACAGCAGTGCTGGAGCTTCCGATGGCCAATTGGTCTTCTCTGCGGGTTTCCGACCTAAGGTCGAATGGAATAAGATTTACTTCAATTTGTCACAAATTTTTGCTGACAATAATTTTTTTGAATATAAAATCGCTTTTCAGGCAGCGATTCCCCAAGAAGAAGGAACCTATATACAGGAAAACGTCACAATATGGTTAGACAACATCAAACTAATTCAATTTTAAATCTTTCGCCAAAGAGAGATGAGCAGCAAATGATCAAAAAGCGCCGCTGGCATACTTTTCAATATAAAGTAGCAGACTTTTTGAGTGCAATGTTGGCTTGGGCTTTATTTTTTGCTTATCGTCATTACTTTGAAACGGGATCATTAAGTTTTGAAATATTAAGAGATCAAAACTTTTGGTTCGGTACACTAACAGTTCCTGTTGGGTGGATAGCTTTCTATGCCGTATTTGATAAATACAAAGACATTTATCAATTGTCGAGATTAGCTACACTTACTAGAACTTTATTTTTGAGTCTTTTCGGCGTTTTGGTATTATTTTTTGGATTGTTATTAGACGATGTTGTTGCCAGTTATAAGACGTATTATATTTCCTTCTTATCTCTTTTCTTTTTCCACTTCTTTATCACTGCTACAGTCAGAATGTTTTTACTGACTAAAGCCAACAGGAAGATAAAGAGTGGTCAAATTACCTTCAATACTTTAATCATAGGCAGCAATCAAAATGCTTTCGATCTTTTTAGTGATATCAATAAGCGCAAGCACAAATTGGGTTATCGCTTCATTGGCTTTTTAAATGTCAATAAGAAGGGTAGCCGCCAATTGGCTGCTCATTTGCCTCAATTGGGTAATCTTGAGGATCTGGCAAGAGTAATTAAAGGAAGACATGTAGAAGAAGTGATCATTGCCATAGAAACGACAGAGCATGATAAAATTGAAAACATTCTAAGTGTCTTATTTGAGTTCAATGATCGTCTCTCCATCAAAATCATTCCGGATATGTACGATATCTTATTAGGAACAGTAAAGATGAATGCTGTTTATGGTGCCGTTTTGATCCAGATAGAACAAGATTTAATACCTAACTGGCAAAAAGTTTTCAAACGTGCGATTGATGTGGTGGTTTCCGGAACCATGTTATGTCTTTTGGCACCATTATATGCTTATATAGCTTTTAGGGTTCGGACATCTTCCAAAGGACCTATCTTTTTTATGCAAGAGCGCATTGGTTTACATGGTAAACCATTCAAAATCATCAAGTTTAGATCTATGTATACCGATGCTGAAAAGCATGGACCTCAATTGTCTAAAGATGGTGATCGTCGTTGTACTCCTTGGGGAACAATCATGAGAAAATACAGGTTGGACGAGCTACCACAGTTTTGGAATGTGTTGATAGGAGAAATGTCATTGGTAGGGCCAAGGCCTGAACGACAGTATTACATAGATAAGATTTCTGAAAGAGCACCACATTTTAAACACTTGTTGAAAGTAAGACCCGGAATCACTTCATGGGGGCAGGTGAAATATGGCTATGCTTCTAATGTGGATCAGATGGTTCAGCGTTTGAAATTTGATATACTATATATCGAAAACATGTCGCTATCTTTGGACTTTAAAATACTGTTTTATACCGTTCTCGTAGTTTTAAAGGCCGAAGGAAAATAGGTGTTTGGGATCTATTGTTAAAAAATTGTAAATTGCAAGAATATTATCATTTTCATGATAAAGCAGATTGTTCCCTGGAGGTATTACTTGCCTTCGGGGAATTTCTATTTTTAATACATAGTTTAAAATCACATCAGTGTCACATTACCAATGTATATTCCTTTAAATCAACTTGTTATTAAACTCTTAGAAGGGAAAATCTATTTATTATCAAATTTCATAATAAAGCAGATTGTTCCCTGGAGATACTTATTTATCTTCGGGGAATTTTAAGTGAATAATTCTGCTGACTATGTCTGATAAAGGTTTGTTGAAAGGTAGTTTTGAAGAAATCCTAAAAGAGATACAAGGACTCTTAGCCATCAGCTATGTCTTCCTGATCATCATTGGAATGCTCTATGATGTTATTTACTATGCGTTATTTAGCATAAATATTTATGAGTATGCTGAGATATTGGATTTTTTGGTTGGCCCTTTCAAAAGACCCACTTCTATCTTTTTCTTTTTAACTACAATTATTCTTTCCTATATAGCCTACCTGTTTGATAAATGGATGGCTCGAGTAGCTCCTAAGATCCATAATGTACTTAATATGGGTCTAGCAAAAAAGAAGTGGTTTCATAATTATCGCATAGTCATTTTTATCATCACATTTCTACTGCTTTCCGTGATCTATGCCTCTTTGGCTAGTAATATTGAAAAAAAGAAAGTTTTCGAAGATGAAGACTATAAAGTACGAGTGATACTAGACAGTGAAAAGAATTTAGAGATTACAGGAAGAAAGATAGGAGCTAATTCAGGCTATCTATTCTTGTTGGATGCTGATAATAAAGTACAAATATTCTCTTTTGAAGGATCAGTAGAAAGAATTATCTTGAATGAAAAGATTGAGTTGAAAGAAAAGTAGATACACTATCATAGAAACTAATAATTAAAGCTTAGAGGCTTAGGGTTTAGAAGTCAAGCTAATCTTCTAAGCCCTAACCCGCTAACCTTCTAAACACAAAAAATGGACACCAACACTTTTTGGTCACTCATAGATTCAAGCAGAAAATCAAGTAAAGGTGATTTCGAAATACAGCAAGAGCAGCTTGTGGATGAACTCATGAAATTAGGTGCAGAGCAAATAATCGCTTACGACAAATTATTTACCACTTATTTTGATCATGCTTATCAATGGAAGTTATGGGCAGCAGCTCATACCATATTAGGTGGCTGTTCGGATGATTGCTTTGATGATTTTAGGGGCTGGTTGATTGCTCAGGGCAAAGAAGTATATGATGCAGCATTGGAAAACCCTGATTCATTGGTAGAAGTAGCTATCGATACTGAGATGGATTTTGAAGGCTTTGCTTATTGCGCTTATCAGGCTTATGAAGATTTGACAGATGAAGAACTACCGGAGGATGAAGAAAGAAAGTCATTATTAGATCCAATAGGGGAGGAGTGGGATGAGAATGATTTGCCGGTTTTGGTGCCAAGATTGTATAAAAAGTATAAATAGGCTTATTTAGTACTTTAAAACCTCTAAACCTCAAAATATGTACAAAGCATTCCTTCCCTTCATTTTCTTCCTTATAATCTGCTGTTCTAATGAATCAAAAATAGTGATGGATGAAGAAGAGATCATAGAAAGAAACAAAGCAACCATTCTTGAATTACTGAACGAATTAGAAATTCCCATAGATGAAAATTCTTTCAAAGTAGATTCAACTAAAGAACTCAGACTTATCACCGAAAAAGATAAAGATAGCATAAGAAACCTATTGATATCAGTTGTTGCTACCTGGGAAGAAGAAAGGGCTTCTGTTGATAGCTTTCAGGAAGCAAACAAAAAAAGAAATGAAGAGTGGGAAACGATGAGGCAAAAGTTGAGTCAGGTTTCCACAAAACGAGATACTTATCTGATCTATTTAGAATATCCCCATCTAATGCGTCTTAGCATGTATGATTCAGCAGATTTAGAGCGCTTGGGTATACATCCGAGATTGAATAGGAAGTAATTGATGCATTATGGTGCAAAACTAACTATTGTTGATAACTAATCTCAAAATCTTAGAGTGGATTTTTCTGATATTGTAGTCAAGAATTAATCAACAAAACCTCAATTTTATGAAAGGTACACTCTTTAAAATTTTATTATTAAGCTCTTTTATCTTTTGTGCAGTAAATTCTTCTCACACTCAATGTTCAGGTGCCGCATATTACCCTCAAGATGGGTGCCAATACTATATACAGATAACCTACCTAGAAGGAACTAATGAAATTATTGATTGCTGGATAATGTACAGAGTATGTGGATTTGATGAAGAAACATTGGATTATGGGGGTGGTGGTGCTAGTGGCACTTTACCCAAAGTAGTAATAGCCGATGCTTCTGAATTAAATAGATCTGTATGTAGTAAAAGGCATTCTTTTTTTGTTGAAGCTCATAATGCTTTAGGAATTGTATATACTCCAGATGGTGTGCAGCTGCCAGATGAAATCAGAAATGGTAGTTGTAATGTTATTGTGGAAGGTGAGACCTATATGACATCAGCTTTGCATGTTTATGATGCTAAAACAAAACGAGTCACAAGCCAGACTTGTAGGATTCCAAGTCATTGGGTTACAAATGTATTGGATAAATTAACGGATCTTGGTTCAAATGCATCAAGGTCTGGAAAAAGAGTTACTGCACAATATCAGTTTAAAGTAGAATATATAATGAGTGTTTCATTTGGTGGAGGTTTTAACTTTAATTTTGAAACAACTGCTACGATTGAATATAGTGGTTCAGCAAGCATAATAAAGAGCTTTGATTTGCCTGATGGATATGGGTGTTACCCTAGTTAACTAAATAAAAACTTTAAAACCGTTCTTATGAAAAATGAGAAAATATTACTTTTTATATTTTTAGCAGGTCTATTTAGTTGCTCTAACAATAAAGAAACTATAACTAACAGAGCAGAGATTTTTGAAAAAAACAAAGAAACCCTTTATGAGATAGCAAAAGAATTTGGTTACGAAGAGGGACAATTTTCATTTGATGAATCTTCTGCTGATAAAGATGAACTTTTTACAGAAAAAGAAAAAGACAGTCTTAGAACTTTGTTCTTAGATATCAAAGCTTGGGAAAATCGTAACATGGTATACCATGAGAAAATGAAGGAATTTAACATGAAAAGAAATGAAGAATATAAATTATTTGAAGAGAAATTGAGTAATGTATCAACAAAAAGAGATACTTATTTGATTTATTTAGACCACCCTCATTTGATAGATTTAGTTGATTCTACAGATCTGGTTGGATTAGATCATCCAAGATTGAAGAAAAAGTAAGTTATCAGTTAAGAAAATCTATTTTAACCTTATATAAAGAGGTCGATAATGGAATGTTCCAGCATCGACCTCTTTTAGTTTTAAATAACTTCGTAAATACAGATTTGTATTCAATTATACTCTTTAAGATATAGCTTTACTGACTTACTCTTAGAATATTATAGTGTGAGTTGAAATTGTTTCACATTTATAATATCTTATATTTATTACAGTTGTACTAAGGAAAACCTAAGTCTAATGAATACTATGCCCCAAACAAGACAAGAACTTGCTGAACTCTATCAAGTAAATGTTGCCACCTTAAAGCGTTGGTTGAAGGATAAGAAAGTTGATTTACCTAATCGAAGAAGATTGACTCCAAGTGAAGTGAAAATGATCTTTTCCGTCTTAGGTAAACCGACTAATTCTAACTGATAGGAAAATTTTTACCCAACAAACTTATATCCCACTCCTCTCACCGACAAAAAATATGCCGGACTCTTGGGATCACTTTCAAAATACTTTCTAAACGACAAGATGAAGTTATCAATCGTACGTGTAGAAGGATATACATCATAGCCCCATACCGATTGCAAAATCTGCTGGCGACTCACCACTTCATTTCTTCTATCGATCAACAACTTGAGGAGCATGGCTTCTTTCTTGGTCAGGTTGAACGTGCCCGGATTGCCCTCTGCTTCATAAGTAATGAAATTGATCTTATTGCTACCAAATTCGTAGTGTTCAGTAGAATTTTCCGGTGTTTTGTTGGTGCGTTTGATCAGGTTGTTGACACGCAACAACAATTCTTCCAATACAAAAGGCTTGGTCAAATAATCATCGGCACCTTTTTTCAAACCGGCTACACGGTCATTGGAAGCATCTTTGGCTGTAAGGAAGATGATAGGCACTTCCATATTGGTCAAGCGCACTTGCTCACAAATTTGGAAGCCATCGATTTCAGGAAGCATTACATCCAAAACCAACAAATCAAAATGCTGCTCGTGAAAGTACTTAATGGCATCCTTCCCATTATCAGTCGTCACTACCTCATAACCATCCATTTCAAGGTTGAGTTTGACAACGTCCTTGATGTTTTCTTCATCTTCAACTAATAATATCCTGTTCATCTTTAATCTGATTTAAATTTTATCGACAACCTCTTCTTCTTCGAAAGCGATGATTGGCGATTCTAAATGTTGTACACTTGCCCTTTTAAGTGGAAGTTGAATGGTAAACACACTTCCGCTCGGTTTGTTGTCGCTCACTTTGATCTTACCGCCATGAGCATCAACGATTTGTTTCACGATGTACAACCCTAAACCAGTTCCTTTTGTTTTGCGCGTATCTTCGCTTCCAACCCGATAAAATTTATCAAAAATCAGCTCTTTTTCACTGTCTTCTATTCCAATTCCTTGGTCTGCCACACTTATTTCTACTCCATTTGACTCCAGACCCAACGAAACATTGATTTTTGCTTCTTTAGGCGAATATTTGACTGCGTTTTCCATCAAGTTGAGCAAGACGGAAGTGAGTCCCGCCCGGTCTCCCTTGAATGTAAAATTATCGTCAAGATATTCATATTCGAAGCTGGAGGCCACATATTTAGCTTCTAACTGCTCAATCAGCTCACCAATGAGCTCTGGAAAGTTGAATTCTTCCTCGTACAATTGATAGGCTGTTTCCAATTTGGCAGAGAGCAATAAATCATTAACCAATTTATTCAAACGATCTACTTCCTTCAATGCATTATTGGTCAATCTTTGACTTTGGTCTTTGGTTAATTTCCTTTTATTAAAAGTATCCAAGACCAAGCGAATCGAAGCAATAGGAGACTTTAATTCATGGGTGATCGACAGTAAGAAGTTGCGCCTTTGCTTGGCAGACATTACTTCTTTGTGGTAACCACGATTGATGAGCCAAATTCCTATTACCAGAGAAAATACAAAGACGATGGATTCTCCAAGAATCATCCATTCCTGGCGTTTATAGGATCTATATAGTTCATCATACACGTCAGATTGATAAAACTCCTGTTCATTATTGACGAGTCCTTCTGCTATCATGGTGAGGGCATAAGAAGTCTCTTTGGCTTCAAAAGCATCTCTATTTTTAGTAAAAAGCAAGATGGCCCACCATGAAAAACCAATCATCATATAGGCAATGACTGTATATGACAATAAGCGAAGCTTGACGTTCTGATTTTGCATATTCAAAAATTCTCTACTTGTTAAAAACAATATCCAGGGCTTCACAAATTTTTGCAGTTGCTTCACCCAGATCTTCCTGCTGATGAGCAGCAGAGACAAACCCTACTTCGTAACCTGAAGGGCCTAAGTACACACCTCTTTGTAATAGTTCGTGGTGCAATACTTTGAATTTCTCCATACTTGCAGGATCTATTTGATCTGCTCTTACTATTCTTTCTTTTGTGAAGGCCAACCAGAAGATAGAGCCAATATGCGGTATTGTCAAGTCATAGCCTTTTGAGTCAGCATAAGATTGAATACCATTGACAAACTGCTCCGTCTTTGTAGCCATTCCTTCGTAAAAACCAGGTTTGACCAGTTCTTGTAAAGCCGCAAGGCCCGCCGACATGGAAATTGGATTGGCAGAAAGGGTACCTGCCTGGTATACATTGCCATCGGGAGCTACATGTCCCATGATTTCATGATTGGCAGCATAGGCACCTACAGGCATACCTCCGCCAATGATTTTACCATAAGTCATGATATCAGGTTGAATGCCATAGTACCCGGCAGCTCCTTCAAATCCCACTCTGAAACCAGAGATTACTTCATCAAAAATCAATAAGACACCATACTTATAGCACTTGATTCTAAGGCATTCTAAGAAAGATTGGTCTTGCAGTAATAAGCCATTATTCGCAGGCACCGGTTCTACGATAATACAGGCAATATCATCCGAATGTTTTTTCAAGGTATCATCGAGTACTTTACGATCATCAAGAGGAAGCACAATGGTCTCTTTGGCGAAGGATTCCGGAATACCTGCTGAAGTACTTACTCCAAAAGTAGCTAGTCCAGAACCTGCTTTCACCAATAAAGAATCGACATGTCCATGATAGCAACCATCAAATTTGATCACTTTACTCTTACCCGTCACTCCTCTAGCCAATCGAATAGCCGACATAACAGCTTCTGTACCGGAACTAACAAATCGGATTTTATCAATGTATTTATTGTTGTTGACGATGAGTTTACCTAATTCATTACCCAATTTATTGGGGGTACCAAAGGAAAGTCCCTTTTCTGCCGTCTCCATTACTTTCGATTTGATGGCTTGATGGTTATGCCCTAAAATAAGTGGTCCCCAAGAACAACAAAAATCGATGTATTGATTGTCATCCTCATCCGTAATGCGACAGCCATGACCTTCTTTTACAAATAATGGTGGTCCGGATACAGATTTAAATGCTCTTACCGGTGAATGTACACCACCAGGGAAATATTGTTTCGCCTCTTCAAATAAGGCACTTGAATGGCTTCTTTTGATAATGTTTTCTGTCAACTCCATATAGTTGCGATATTAAGTATTTTCTAGATTATAAGTATGTAATGAATGTTTTTCAACTTGTCTCGTGTTGTGTGTTGTGAGTTACATTTAAGGAGCTAACAAACTTTTTTCACAGTGTTTTAAACTCTATCATTCTAATGTTCTTGTACATTTTGAGCATCTTTTAAAGAACACACAACACACAACACACAACACACAACAATTTACAAGTTTGTTGATTAACATTATCGATTTCATCTTAGTTGTAATCTCAATGTCTGATTTACTTAGTCGTGTTTTCAAGAATAATAAAAGGTAAACCGTTGTCTATCCATTTATCCACTAAGCCCATAGGTGGTATCACTTCAAAAGCAAGTGATCCCAATACGAGGTCTAAATCTCCATCTTTATCATAATCATTGGCATCCATCACAATCCATCTTCCATCTGAAACTTCTTCAAAACTAGATGCTTCATAATTACCTTGACCGTCATTTTGCAAATAGACGAAAGCTTCTTCCGGATGATTGACAAAATCAGGGAAAAATGAAATGGCTGCTATATCGAGATCACCATCCAGGTCAAAGTCAGCAGGTATTGCATTGTAAGCTCCGTTTAAATAGTAGAAGAAGACTTCTTCAAATTGCTCATTGCCTTTATTCTCAAATATTCTAATGCCATGGTAGGGTTTTAAAACAGGTTGATAGTCCGCATTATCACCTGCTGTATAAATGATATCTGGCAAACCATCTCCATTGTAATCAAAGAAGTTGAAATAACTAGATCCATAAGAAGATTCAAACTGAATCAATTGTTTTTCAGTAAATTGGCCTTTCCCATCGTTATAGAAAACCCATATTCCTTCATTTCCTTGTCCAAATAGTGCAACTATATCTTTGTTTCCATCTTTGTTAAAATCTAGTATATATGATTTAATAGCACCAGGTTGATCTTTTAAGATGTTCTTTTTGTATGCACCTTCTGGAGTCTGTTCCCACCAAGACAATTGCCCTGTCCATTTTGCAAATTCACAAGTCACTATATCCTGTCGACCATCTCCATTTAAGTCATCTACTTCAGTATGAACCGGACGTTGTAAGTTTTGGAGTAAAACTTTAGTATTACGGTCTCCATTTTTTGGGAGGTCAAGCAAAAGTCCACTCGGAGCATCTGTTGGCGAAAAAGATCCCATTACCGTTACAAAATAATTGTCATCTCCTTCTTGTATCCAGACTGCACCTTCTCTCACATTGGCCGCATTATCCAATTTAAATTGTTCATCCAGCTTATAAAGAGCCTTGGTATTTGCATCCCCTATAAAAAGGGTTCCGTCTTCCATAAAATTGGCCATGGTCACACTTGGCGGAGATAAACTAAATGGTGGCTTAGTCACCTTGAAATGCGGTAACTCTTCAGCAATAGTTTGCCTTTGTGGAAGTTCAAGTGCTTCAGGTGCATTTTCCAGATAATAAGATTGTATTTTCTCCCAGATTTCCGGAATAATTATAGGTTCAGCCGGATATATTTTCTCTTTTGCTACAATGGTACCACCAGGACCATCCTCAAATAAGGAGGCACGTGTTTGTGCATCAGGGTAAATCCCCAGCATATATCCCATTCGAGGAAGGATATAGGTTGACCAGGTAGGTTTATCGAGTACAGCAGGTTCTGGAAACTTATGACAAGATCCACAATGGATTTTAGCCAATTCTTCTCCCGAAAGTTCAGCCATCAGAGCTTGCGCCTCTGCCATATCAGCTTGAGGATCTTTTTTGCTTTCATTTTGTTGGCATTGAGATAAAAATAAAAAAAGGCATACGAGCAAAAAAAAGACGCTTATTTTCATTACCTAAATGGGTTGGATAATTGCTACAAAGAACTCAAATATATTGGTAATTGATGGATGAAATAGTAGTGTAGTCGTAAAAATTATTAAATTGGATATGGTTTAACTAAAAAACCAATTTGTAATGTATAAAAAAATATAAGGAATCATTGAAGACGAAATCTTTGACTTCGAATTAAATAAATGAAGCATACTTTCTCTTTTAATATACATCGCAACTTGCTTTAAAAAATGTAACTGCTTAGAAATATGCCAATAGAAGTAGAAAACTATATAGCGGATCTTCTTTTTGAAAACAAATCGATAAGCATTCCCGGTTTGGGAAGTATTATTTCTGAATACAAGGAAGCCAAAATAGATCCGATTCAAGGAAAAATATCACCACCTGCCAAAGAGCTCAAATTCAATAAAAATATGGTGCTCAATGATGGGGTTTTGGTCAATAGGATTAAAGAGTCAACTGGTCTTTCTCTTTCCGAAGCCAAAAACCTTGTTAACGATTATGTCGAGCAAGTGAAAATGGCTTTAGATCGCAAAGAAATAGTTGTAATTCCTAAGATTGGGAAGCTGTATAAAGATTATGATGATAACTTTCAGTTTCTACCTGAACAAACCAATTTCAATGTAGAATCTTATGGCCTACCCGATGTTGAATTTAGACCAATCGTTAGAACTCAGGAGGAAGTAAAACAGTCGGGCGTGGCGGCTGCAGTTAAAGATCCCAGTGTACCCACACAAGAAGAAAAAATCAATTCATCTGTAGCCAATTGGTTTCAGAAAAATTTAGCTTTAATCGCATCTTTAACGGCCATTTTGATCATAATAGCCATTATTACTATGGTTTATGATTTAAACCCTTCAACTGAAGCTGCTTCTAATGAGGCAGAAAATGCTACCAGTCCAAGAATTAACGAAAGTCCTTCCAGGAATGCTGCTGAAAATGAAAATACTGCTGGATTTGATTCTTTAGATGCAGATGAACAAATCAGTATGATAGAGGAGGAAGAAGATGTATCCCCAGTTGAGGAACCTACCATAATGAATCAAAGGACTTGTGTCATCGTCATTGGTCTTTTTGGAGATCCTCAAAACGTGCAGAGACTAGTAGAACGCATCTATAAAGCAGGTTATGAGCCTTATACTGAAAAAAAAGGTAAACTGACCAGAGTAGGTGTTCAGTTTGCTTATGAGGAATCATCTGAAATTGATAAGAAATTAGCTGATGTGAGAACAAAATTTGAGAAAGGAGCAGTGGTATTTAAGAAGTGAGACCATGTTGCTATGCTGTTATGTTGTCATATTTGTATGACAACATAACAGCATAACAGCATCTTAATAATCCTTCCCACCAATAGGGCGATTATTCCACTCTGGGTGCTCTTTAAACTTTGGCAACATTACAGGTCTATTGGTCAAGTTAGTAGTATCTGTCAATGCTTCCATAAATGAAATCACGTCTGATATTTCTTTTTTAGTCAACCCAAGTGGAGCATCAGGTAGTGTTTGATGAGCTACATCAATACCCATTCCAGACCCACCACCTTTATTGTAAAAGTCCATTACTTCTTCCAGTGTATTATAAACGCCGTTGTGCATGTATGGAGCAGTAAGTGCAACGTTACGTACAGTCACGGTTTTGAAAGAATGAGCATAGAAGGGAAACAAATCAGGGTTGATGCCATTATCAATGCGCCCAACATCAGCATCCAATTGAGGATTAATAGAATCTGTTGTAGCCGGTACACCTAATACTTCGGATTCAGATTCACTGTATAAAGGAGGAACCAAACCATTGAAAGTAGGAGCGAAGTGACAAGTGCCACAAGCACCTTTACCCATAAAGATATTGAAACCATTAATAACTGAAGGATCAATTTCTGCAATTTCACCTTTAACATATTGGTCAAATTCACTATTAAAAGAATACAATTCAGCTATATAGTTGGCCAAAGCATCCGATATACTATAACGACTAATGGTTTTTTCTTTATTAATGGTTGGATAAGCTTCTGCAAACAATTCCTGGTATTCCTGGCTTTGCTTTATTTTATCTTCAAAATCCGTGAATGTGGTGTTAAACTCTTGAGGATTAAGCACTACAAGTTTAATTTGTCTTGCTAAAACTATTT
>JBCBCD010000022.1:0-19078 GCA_038530915.1 Bacteroidota bacterium | reverse complement strand
GGACCATTCTCAGATTTTTGCTGAAAGGGTGCTAGTGGAATACTGCTTCTATCGTATAAATCCCAATATTTTTTTGGAGCAATAAATGGGAGATGTGGTTTGGCATATCCGACTGAAAGGAAAAAGGGATTTTCAGATTGAGCTAGTTTTTCCATTAAATCCAAAGCTACTTTGGTATTTGCTCCATCTGAATAGATATCATCGGGTACATCCATACATTCTGTAGAAGGTCTTGCCATAAGTATGCCTGCTTGAGCAATTGCTCTATTTCTTTTATAGGCTACATCAAAAGTTTGCCCCTCAATCAATTTTTCCGCTTTTCCCCAGGCTACTTTTACTTCAGGGTTTGCATATTGAATAGACTTTGCCTTTTGATAAGGGATAGACCAGGAAGGCTTATCCATAAACTTCCCATTATCTACACATCGAGGGTCAAATGTCTTTCCAATTCCGGTAGTGGTGTACCCCTGTTGTTTGAAATACTGAGGTATAGTTAGGATATCCGGATTAATATCACGCATTTTGGTTGTCAAGTCCCATACTTTCGTTTGATCAGGATACATGCCTGTGAGTAGACTAGCTCTTGAAGGTCCGCAAATGGCCTGTTGGCAGGCTGTATTCAGAAATACCGTACCTCTTTTGGCAATTCGATCAATATTGGGTGTTTTTACGAGCGAGTCACCATAACAGCTAAGCATGGGCTTCAGGTCATCGACAGGGATAAATAAAACATTTGGAGCGCCTTCGCTGGTAGGCTCCTCCTTATTCATGGTCGAGTAAGCTGATAAAAAAACAGATACTAGTAGATAAACGTATATATTCAATTTCATATTTTTATTATTATTATTTTACTCAATTACTTCTAATTCACAACTTGCCATATGGTGACCATCAAATGCCATAGCTTGAATCTCAGTGATACCCTTGGCTAAAGCCATTATCTGACCATTCTGATCAATTTCTGCAACAGATGGATTACTTGACCACCAATACACTGTCTTGTCAGAGGCGTCAGATGGCGCAAACGCTATACTAACTTTCTCTGTTTCGCCTGATTTGACTGATATTGCACGGTCAGAGAATGAAATTTTTTCTAATCCGACCTTAGGAGATAAGGACAGGGGAAAATCAAGTTCTTTTGTTTTGAATATGACCTTAGTGTCCTTCAAAATTCCTACCAAGTCATCAGGGATCTTATTCAGCCGTTTTCTTTGATCTAAAGCGGTATTGGGAGCATAGATCACCGGCAACCCATGATCTAGTAAATAATCATCTTGTTGAATCATCCATAGGGTAAGTTTTCTATTTAAGTCTTCTTTGATAACGGCATAGTCTGGATCTTTTGCAAGGTTATGCAATTGATAGGGATCTTTGACCATGTCATAAAGCTCTTCTTTAGGAGCCTTAAACTTAAGAGCTGCTCTCTTTATGAATTTATTGATATTAGGGTCATCTCCATAGTTTTCTTCATAGTTGTCAATAGAATTGAAATTTTTGATATAAGCAAATTGCTCACTCCTAAGCAAGCGCGAAGGAAAAATATAGGGGATCAATTGGTTTTGATGATTTGCCACTCCATAAACATATTTTTGATGTTCGTTCTCCTTCCCTAGCAATACCTCTTTAAAACTCTTACCATCCAAATAAGACGGAATTTCAGATCCAGCCAGATCGAGAAAGGTAGGTAGAACATCGGTATAATGAATCATAGCTGAAGTTTCAGTGTCAGGCTTAATTACTCCTGGCCATCTTGCAATAAATGGAACGTTTAATCCTGCATCTCTCACTGTAAACTTACCAGAAGAACCATGATCAGCAGAGTAAATGAAAAGGGTATTATCCAAGGAAGAGTTTGAATCTACTAAGTCAAGCACCCATCCTAACATCTGGTCGTCCCTTTTGATATTTTCATAGTAGCCTACCATTCTATCCAAATTGATCGTCTTCTTATTCTTATAAGGATGGGCAATAATATCGTCATGTGTATAAGATGACTTTTCCGGATCGGGATAAGGCCCATGAGGATAATGAGAAGCAATAAAAAGACAGAAAGGTTTAGTAACTGTTTTCAAATAGGAACTTATTGAATCGATGGGAATCGCATTGTGCATTTCAAATCCTTCATAAGGTTGGTCATTGAAATACTTATCCCAGTTGTATACTGATTTAGGTTTTACGTGCTTTTTCCCTGCAAGGACTACTTCATAACCTGCATCCTTCAGCAATTGGGTAATGGATAAAAGGCCATTTTTAGAACCTACATGGTTAATGAATGTGCCGTTTTTAATTGGGTATAGGCCAGTGAATAGTTGTGATCTACTTGGAGCACAAATGGCCTGCCCTGTAAATGCCTTGTTAAATTGGATTCCTTCCGAGGCAAGTTTATCCACATTCGGTGTGTGAACATTTGGATTACCATAGGTGCCATAATCTAACTTATCCTGATCATCCGTCAGATAAAAGATAAAATTTGGCGGTTGTGCATGCTTAAGCTGATTATTTTGACTAGCCGTACATGATGAAGCAGACAGCAATAAAAAAAGTACCCCAATCGTATGAATCCTATTTATGATTAATGTATTTCCCTTCATGGACTACGTATAATTAACAAATCTTGATTTATTCAATTTTAATCCGTTCCCTCATTTTCTGTATGCTTATTCTTCAGAATCAACAAATCCTCTTGAAGCGCGCTCTTCTTTGGCCATCTGACGAAGATTTGCCACAACTGTAGAATCTACCTTATCTTTCCAAGCTTGAATTACAGGTACTCCCCATCCTTTTTGGTTTAAGTCTGCCTTGTCATTCTCTTCGTCCATCTTTTTAATCAGAAGCTGCTCCATCTCTTCCAGCTTATCGGCAAATTGGGGGTTGTTGGCTAGATTCTCGATTTCAAAAGGATCACTTTTCAAATCGAATAGCTGGGTAACAACTTCATTATCTACATTATACTTGATGATTTTCCATTGGTCATTACGAGCTGCTCGCTGAAAGTTTTTATATACATAATAACCACTATTTCTTACAGCGGCTTCTTGTCCCTGAACTACATTCCATAAGCTCTTTCCCTGTACCATTTCTGGAATGGGTGCTCCTGTAATGGTACAAAAGGTAGGATAAAGATCAGACAGATAACTGATCGCATCTCTTCTTTCACCTTTAGGTACGCCCGGTCCCTTAAAAACCAATGGTACTCCTATGCTGTGTTCGTAAAGGTTTTGCTTACCCATCAAGCCGTGCTGCCCAACTGCCAAACCATTATCACCAGCAAATACTATAAGGGTATTTTCAGCAAGTCCTTTCTCTTCAAGTTTCTGTAGGATGCGTCCAATCTGCTCATCTAGATGAGTAATCATGGCATAGTAAGCCGCAATGTTTGCTTTTATCTCGGGTTTGGTTCTTGGATAGCCTGCCAGCCATTCATCTCTTATGTCCAACTCCCCATTGTCAAATGGATGCTGAGGCATATAATTTGGCGGTAATTCTATATTGGCAGTATCATACATAGCTAAATATTTTTCAGGCATTTCCCTCGGATCATGAGGAGCCTGAAAAGCAACGTACATAAAGAAAGGGTTTTCATCCTGATAGTTATCTAGAAAGTTTACTGCAGCATCAGCATATAATTCAGAAGAGTGCTGGGGGGACAAATCATTTTGAGTCTCTTTGGTATAGTTACCATCTGGTCTATACTCATAAGTTGGTACATTGTACTGACTGTGCATACCACCAAAAAATATCGTGGAACCATCCTCAAAACTGTTTGTAAAGGCTGGGCGGCCATTATGCCATTTACCAATATGAAAAGTTTTATAATCAGAAGTCGCTAAAGCTTTTGGCAAGGTAACATGACTTGTATCTATGGTATGACCTGTGGGATCAATATTAAAGAGTGTTCTGCCTGTCATGAGCATAGCACGACTAGGTGCACATACAGCACCTGACATAGATCCCATTACATAGGCATTCTCAAAATAAGTACCTTGTTCAACCAATCGATCTAGGTTTGGTGTAATTACCTCATCATTACCTAGTGCATGGATCGTATTTCCCCTTTGATCATCTGCAAATAAAAACAGAATATTGGGGGGTACTTGGACTTCGTCCTCGGCTTTTTGGGAGCAAGTAGTGAGGCATAATAATAGCAAAAAGGCTCCTAGTTTAGCCGTTATCTTATAATTTATCATAGGTAATTCTTTATTATTTGTTCAACTTCATTAGCAAGCATTCGAGGATCACCATGAAATAAGTGGTTGGGCAAAAATAACTATTACTTTATGATGTCATCTTTTTGAGCTGCTCTTCGTTAAATTCTCAGCTGATGTGAATCACCTTGCGAATTTGCCTCGATCAGCTCCAAAAATCCGATCGATCAAAAACACTATTTATTTTTGTCCAACCACTTAGTCATTCCAAAATAACTTTATAGATCACTGTTTTTCCATCCCGTCCAATTAGCCTCAAAAAATAAAACCCTTGATATTCACCTAGATTCAATTCTGTTTTAGAATCTTGAATAGGTCCCACTTTTACCTTTTTTCCCGATTGGTCATATAAGATCCAACTGTGAAAGTTCTTTTTATCTACATGAATATTGATGGTACCATTAGAAGGGTTAGGATGAATAGGTTCATAATTGCCTGATAACTCTTTTGTAGAAAGAACAATTCCTTCCGTAGTAAACTCAAATACGGAAACAGAAAATGGTTTTAAGAAGTAGTTCTTACCTGATGGATTTATCTCAGAATGAGATAATTGATCTTCCGATTCAAGCCTATCCTTCAATGTCAGGTTTGAATCTGTAGTAATTTGTGAACATTTACTGATTGTCCCCATAAGTTTGTTTTCCAGCTCATCAACTCCTATCATATAACTGTTTTCCCATTTGTTGAAAATCATTAGATATCCTTTGCCCATCTCGTCATTTAAAAATACACCTCCTTCAACGTCCTTAAATTCACCTGTATGATCCCCTGCACCTGAATAGTTCAAGGAATTAGCCAAATCTACAGGGACAAACTGATTGGACTCGTTGGCAGGATTATTAAATAAGTTAAAAAAATGATGGTTGACAAGAGTGCCAAAAGATTCACCTGAGCCACCCTGCCATTGCACCATGGAATGCCAATTACTGAGGGAAACATTTGGATCTGAAAAGAGCTTAAACATGAAATTAGAAGCATACAGCCCACCTAAATAGCTATGTCTGAGCCGATATTGTCTGACATCACCGGAGAAACCACCTACATGGAATTCAGTCGCCCAAATTTCAACATCCGGAAAATCTGCTCTCAAAGTAGATAAGACTCCCTCCAATTTATTATCAGCATGTGATATGCAATGCCGATATGCTTCTTTGAAGGGAATAAAATCCTCACTAGAAACTAAATGGTTCATCCCTATCGATGAATAAAGGTGTATGATGATGGCATCATAAAAGTCCTCATTCTTAATGGTGCTATACCATTTTTCGGTTCTGTTCAGATCGGTTTCCTCCGCATCAGGCAAGAATGATTCGCTGGTATAAATCTGACTGGGGACCTGTGCCCCTATTTTTGCATTTGGAAATCTAGTTCGAACAGCATTCGCAAGTCTCTTTGCCTTTTCAATATAAGTATCAACATCCGGGATTATTGATGCATATTGATTGAAGTATAGTTCGTTTCCTATTTCTACATATTCCAACTCCTCTCCTGCTGCCACAATCTCATCTAGTGCCATATTGACCTCCTCAATGGACATAGAAGCGGTATTTAAGGTAAAGGTGGTCCTTGCATTTGTTTGGGTCTTAAAGTCTAAAAACCTACTTAATTCCTCGCCTTTTTCACCTTTTCCACTATTAGACATACCATTATTAAAGCTCTTCACCCTATCTAAATCATTTTGATTAGCACCAGACCAGGCCTTATGAAAACCTGTATTTAGATCCAAATAATTAGATGCTGTGCCTCCGGGATAACGTATGATTGGTTTACCCAGTGCATTATAGTTCTCGATAAATCCGACATCGTTATAATGATAGGGCCGTGTGGATATCCAATTGTTCGCTCCATAGACATCCCGCTGGAGCGCATGCGATTTAGAATAATTAATTGTTAGCGACAAATTATTCTGAGCGCAGAGTGATAACGCAAAAGACAGGAGGATGAAAATAGTAAATGGGATATTTTTCATTCAGATTCTTTTTTATTTTCTGCTGTTTATATGCTTTTCTAATTCGGCTTTTAAGTCAGCTATTTCATCCTGGTAATCAGGTAATGTAACTATATTGATAGTTTCTTCCGGATCATTGGCATGATCGTATAGCATCGATGATTTCACCTTTCCTGCTTCGTCATAATATTGGGTATAAGCAAATCGATCATTCTTAATGGTCTCTCCATTTCTCCACCTGGCAAAGACATGTGCATTGACACTTGAAGAAGGATTTTCAAGTATTGGAAGCAGACTTTTACCAACAAGGTGATCAGGTCGCTCAAGTCCTGCTAATTCAGCAACTGTAGGATAGATATCTACGAAACTTGCTAATGACTGAGTTGATCCTCCTCCCTCAATTTCAGGGGATTTGATAATTAGTGTAGATTGGATAGCAGTATTGAAACAGGAATGTTTGCACCACAAAGTATGCTCGCCTAAACTCCAACCATGGTCACCTGAAATCACGATAATAGTGTTGTCGTAAATACCCAGTTCCTTCATTTTTTTAATAACCTTCCCAATTTGTGCATCTATAAAACTCACACAGGCATAATAACCATGACGCAATGTACTTACCTGATTTTCAGGAATGGGTAGGGTGTCATCTGCAATATTTGTGTAGGATCTCAACTCTTGAAAGTTAAACCATGCATCCTGTGGGCCATTTTCTGGCATGTGGTAATTATCTGGCAGATCGATATCATTTGGATCGTACAGATCCCAGTATTTTTTTGGGGCATTAAATGGTAAATGGGGTCGAATATACCCAAGTCCAAAAAAGAAAGGTTGATTCTCTTCAGATAGCCTCTCTAATTCTTCTAATGCAAGTTGTGTTGTTTTACCATCATAATAAACGGTGTCATCTACCTCTCCGGCTTCCCATGCAGGTCCGGCACCACCCAAGGGTAGCTTTACTTTTTTTGTCCCTTGATTTTCTGGAGATTGATAATCGCGCCATAATTCCTGTTGGGCATTGGTAGTAGGGTAATCGGGTCTATAGGGCTCCTTAGACCATCCATTCAGGCCGTCATCAGGATGATGAAATATTTTCCCGATAGTAGAGGTATAATACCCATTGTTTTTGAAATGCTCAGGAAGCGTCACAATTCCTGTTGCTTCTTCATCCACCCTCGTTTTATAATCTGTAAACCGAGTAGCCGTTGGGTAAATACCTGTAAGCAAGCTTGCCCTTGAGGCTCCACATACCGGAATGTTGCAGTAAGCGCGTTTAAAAAGGATCCCTTCTGAAGCAATCTGGTCAATATTTGGTGAAATGATTTGAGACTTGCCATAACTGTTTAGTTCCGGACGCAAATCATCAATTGAAATGAATAATACATTGAGTGGTTGGTTTTCGGAAGCATTTTGTTGGCAAGCCGAAAAAAACAGGCCAAATATTCCAAAAACAAATAATTTACTCAAGCTTGCTTTCAGAAATCTATTCTTGTCATTCATAGTGCTTTTTTTAGGACATGGTATCAGCCTGTGAAATTTAGTGTGATTAATAGGAAAAAATTAAGATTCAGTTTTTCACAAAACCTGCTTCTTATCTATTGTTATGTTTTGCTTTAACAAAAGATTCCTTGAATCTTTACCTATGGCGATTTCATAATTACCATCATCAACTATCCATGTTTTTTTGTTCGTATCATAGTAAGCAAAGTCTGTTAATGCCAACCTAAAGGAAACCAAGCTGGACTGCCCCGGCGCTATGCTCACTTTTTTAAATCCTTTTAACTCTTTTAGCGCTTTTTCAACGTTTGGGTCCTTTTGGGAGAGATAAAGTTGTATGACCTCTTCTCCAGCCATTTCCCCATTGTTTGTGACAGTTAATTCCACATCTACAAATTGATCATTTTGTGTGAGTTCCAAATTAGCATAATCAAACTGTGTGTAGGACATCCCATATCCAAATGGAAATTGGACCTTCAACTGTTCTTTATCAAACCAACGGTAACCTACAAATATTCCCTCTCCATAGGTATTGCTAATGCCTTCTTCCGTAAATGCCTTTCCTCTAAAAATTGATCCATCAGGATAATCCTCAACCGTAATGGGCCAGGAAAATGGGAGCTTACCAGAAGGATTCACTTTACCAAAAAGAATGTCTCCTATTCCATTTCCTATTTGCTCCCCGCAATAGGGAACATAAAGCAATGCTTCCACCTCATCTATCCATGGGCCCACATCTATATAGCTTCCAGCAATCAATACGACAGTAGTATTAGCATTAACCCTTGCTACTTCCTGGATCAGCTTATTCTGGAGTCCAGGCAGTTCGGCTGAGTTTCTATCCCAACCCTCTGTTTCATTAAACCCACTTAAACCTACTACTATTACTGCAGCATCCGAATCTTTAGCTTTTTGAACCGCCTCGGCGATCATTGCTTCATCCTCTGCACCTGTTGTTAAAGTCCCATTGTTTCGATAGGCAAAAGGAGTCCTGGTTCCTTGAGCATAATTCAGCTTTATTTTTTCTCCAACAGCATTTTCTATACCGGTATAAGGGGCAACTACTGCATCCTGGAAGTAATAGGTTCTGCCACTGCCTCCTCCCTGCAAATAGTAGGCATAATTTGCATGATTCCTTTCTAAATCGGGAAATGGCTTTGCGTTAGGACCGATAACTGCCAATGAATTTATTGATTCTGCTTCTAATGGTAGCACCTTATCATTTTTTAACAAGACCGGAGACTTCTGAGCTGCCTTTCTAGCTACTTCAATGTGTTCGTCGCTATGAATTGATCCTTCATGTTCGAATCGATCTCTCTGAAAAAGATTCATCATATGCATTACAGCTAATACATCTTTCAATAAAGTATCAACCCTGGCTTCTTGTATTTTATCTCTTTTCACCATATTGAGTAGAGAATCGCTGTAATATTTCGGTCTATGCATTTCTACATTCATCCGTGCATTAACAGCTTCTTTAGTATCCTTAACTCCATTGGCAAAATCTGATAAAACAAAACCTTTAAAACCCCAATCTTTGCGAAGTACTTCGTCAAGAAGGTATTCATTATGGCACATATAATCACCATTAAGACGGTTGTAAGCCCCCATGATATTCAATGCTCCCCCTTCTACCACAGCTGCTTTAAAAGCAGGCAAGTAAATTTCTCGTAGGGTTCGTTCATCTACTTCATTATTAATATCAAATCGATTGGTCTCTTGATTATTGGCTACAAAATGCTTGGGGCCACAAACGATCCCATTAGCCTGAATGGTTTTTGTGAAGGTGACAGCCATCCGGGCTGTAAGGAATGGATCTTCAGAAATACTTTCCCAATTACGTCCTCCTAGTGGATGCCTGATAATATTATAAGTCGGCCCTAGAGCCAAGTCATTCCCGGTGGCGCGTAATTCTTTGGCTATTGCCTTTGCCACTTGACTATATAATAGCGTATCCCAAGAACAACCTATGGCTATGGGAGTAGTGAAATAGGTAGCATGAATGCTGGTGTCTCTTCCAGAACGCACACCTGTTATTCCATGCCCCATATAAAAAGGAGGAATTCCTTTTTCCTCTATTCCTGCTATTCCAAAATAACGGACACTTAAATCTCCAAATTCACTATTGCTTCCTCCCATACCATGGAGGAGTGAAATCTTCTCTTCAAGACTTAACATATTAATTGTGCTATCGGCGAAATCTAAAGCAATCTGTCTTTCAGTTTGTCTAGATTCTGATATTTGGCATCCGGATAAATATAGAATAGGAAATAAAATCAATAAAGACTTTAAGTTTAATCTAATCAGTTTCATTCAATAAAGTAATAGGATGTAAGATCGCTCCCAAAAGTGAGGGAGCGATCTATATTATGTATAATGAAGTTATTTTTCTACCAACCTGGATTTTGATCAGCCGGTGTTATGTTAGGATTATTCAATATTTCAAGCGTCGGGATTGCCATCACCTCGTATTTTGGATCGTAGGTTAAATGAGGCGCATTTTTCGTATTCGCCGGTAAAGTGGGTATAAAATCCCGGTACATATAAGTAAAATAGGTATCTCCATTTCCTCGCTTCATTCTGATCATATCGAACCAGCGTTTTAACTCAAAATTCAATTCTACTCCACGCTCCGTAAAAACGGCTTCCCTGAAATCATCCTGATTAAGATCTGGGGTTAAATCAGGAGGAGTAGTTCTTGCTGTACCGTCAGCCAAGCGAGCTCTTGCTCTTAGTTCATTAAAAGCAGCATAAGCCCCAGCTGTATTTCCTAACTCGTTCTCTGCCTCTGCTTTTATGAGGTAGATCTCAGCTAAGCGGTAGATATACAAATCATTTTCGTGGTTCCGATTATCCAGTCCCTGCGGATCTTGATACTTAGTCGAATAATTTTCCTGGCCATTATTAGGATATAAGAGGACAGTATTTCCATTACTTCGATGTATATACTCCGTTAAAAAAGATACTTCACTGCGATAATCATCCGAGTAGTCACCCGTGGTGCATATATCATAGAACCATTTTTGAACACGTAAACCACCACTTCCTCCGCCTCCGTTTCCATTCCCCGTAAATGTACCAGTATTGGGGTTTGTATTGAAGACAAAAGAATTTCCTAAGGCAAAAAATCCGGTATTGTTTGGATCCCTTTTAAACTGTATTGAAAAAATGACCTCACTCGTTTCAGCGGCCAGTTCATTCTCTACATCCCAAAGATCAGCGTAGTTAGACATTAGTGTGTACTCGCCAGAATTAATTACTTTGTCAGCATATGTTTTGGCATTGTTCCAATCCTCCAGCGTAAGGTACACATCGGCAAGCAAAGCCTGAACAGCTCCTTTGGTTGCTCTCCCCAACTCATCAGACGGTTGTTCAGATTTCAAAATACACATCTCTTCTGCCTGCAAAAGATGCTCAATAATTATAGCATAAACTTCCTCCTTGCTTGACAACGGAAGATATATATCTGAGTCATCAACTATTACACTTGTCCTGATCTGCGCTTTTCCAAACATTCGCACCAGATTGAAATAGGAAAAACCTACTATAAAATGAGCTTCACCCAATATCCTGGTTTTTGTAGCTTCATCCATTTCAACAGCAGGCACATTATCCAGCACTAAAAAGGCATTGTTAATGGTTCTAAAATACATACTCCAGGGATCACGAAGACGTACTTCAGAAGCGTTAGCTGTTTTATTTGATATTAGAGCTGCACCAGTACCTCCGAGTCCCACTATTCCGTCGTTTAAAGCGGCTAGCGTTTGGAATGTTCGATCCTTATAACCTGCAAAGGAACTGAAGTTGATGTAGGCTCCAGCTAAGCCTGCCTCAGCATCTGATTCGGTTAAAAAGGCTGTTTCAGGAGCTACCGTGGAAAATATTTCTTCTTCCAATTCGCAAGAAGAAAAAACCACCAAAGTAAATAAGACAATATATATTTTGATTTTCATTATATTAGTGTTTTGTAGTTTAAAATTCAATGTTTGCTCCAAAAGATACCACTCTGGGTTGTGCAGCTACACCGAAATCAACTCCCGCTTGAGTCGGTATATTTCTGGCGCTGGCTTCAGGATCATATCCTGTATAATCCGTCCATAAAAGTAGATTAGAGCCGGTAACAAAAATCCTTGCCGAGCGGATGAAATTATTTCTCTTAAATGGAATTGTGTATGCGAGCGTTACATTCCTTAATCGCACAAAGGTGCCGTCTTCTATCCAATAATCAGAGGGTCTTGAATCAAACAGGGGACCTGGACTGATAGCTGGGAATACATTACTGGTTCCCTCTCCTTGCCAGCGATTATCGTATGCCACTTGCCGAACATTTCTGTTTGTCACATCAGTCGACAAGCCATCGGTAACATATCTGTTCAAATTGATCACGTCATTGCCTACACTTCCTTGAATAAAGAACGAAAAGCTGAAGTTCTTGTAAGAGAAATTATTTGTTATGCCGAACACATAATCAGGAATCGCATCCCCAATGACGGTTTGATCATCAGCAGTAATTTGCCCATCCGGAATAGGGTTTCCATTTGCATCAAAATCTCCGGCTATGTCCTTATACCTTACATCACCAGGTGAAGCACCCGGTTCCGGACCGGCAGCAATTTCCTCCTGGTTTTGATAAATTCCATCAGTCAAATATCCAAAATAGGCACCTACTACATTACCAACTTGTGTGATATGCAAAGGTGATCCCAGTGCAATATCTCCAGCATTGATCCATTGACCATGTGTGATCAGCTCGATATCTCCAAGGTCTACCACTTCATTCCGAACGCTTGTAAATGTTCCGGATATTCCCCAAGAGAAATCATTAGTTTCCAAAATGTCAGCTCCAAGCTCTATTTCAATCCCTTCGTTTTGTATTTCGCCGGCATTGACCTGTGTATTTTCAAAAGCATCAGAAAAAGGCAATGTAACTCCTACCAGCAAATCTTTTGTATTTCTCCTAAACAAGTCAACGGTCAATCTGTACCGTTCGCCAAACATTCCCAAATCAACACCTACGTTATACTGTGTGGTCGATTCCCATCTCAGGTTGGGGTTTCCAAGAGAACCTCCCCCCAGTGCATTACTTTGGGCAAAAAGCGCTGAAACAAATTCATTCCCAACAATGGCTGTATTAGAGACCAAAGTACTTACCCCAGACAGTGGTGGAACAGACTCTCGGCCGGTAACACCATAGCTAGCTCGTAATTTTAGTTTTGTTACTGATTTTAAATCTTTAATGAATGATTCCTCATGCATATTCCAGGCGGCTGCTCCTGATGGAAAAAAGCTCCATGTTTCCGCCAACCTGTTGGTACCATCATATCTTCCAGAAACGGTAAAGATGTACTTTCCATCTATAGAGTAGTTAATCCGTCCCAGAAAGGATGCCAATTGAGTGACTACCCTAGTTCGCTCAAGTCCACTAGTTACTGTTCCTCCTTGAGGATTATTGTAAATTAAATTGTCATTAAGAAATCCGGACGTTTGATTCTTTATGGTTTCTCGATCTCCCTCTCTATAAGTAAATCCAGCTACCGCATTGAGCCTATGACTCTTAAATAATTTGCGATTGTACCTCAGTAAGTGTTCGCTTTCGTAGGTAAATCTTTTTACCACCGAATAATTGGACCTGCCGCCTTCAGCGTCTCCATTAAATGTGGCGCGAGAGAGGTATTGGTTCCTAATAGTTTCAAAGCTATTGAAGTTGAAAGAATTACTAAAGACCAAGCCAGGCAGGATGTCTATATCCAACTGAACCTTTCCAAGTAAAGTACTTAAATCGAAATCATTGAGTACTGATTCAGCAAGTATCACGGGATTGTCAATAAAATCTTCGTCTTGTAGCTCGGGATTAAGGGCCCTTACAGGTGGACTAAGCAGCGCTGCTAAAACCACAGATCTGGATGCCTGGCCTGTTTGAGATGCTTGCTGTATTTGACTACTCGTTGAACGGCTATAACTCAGGTTGGCTTTTGCCGTAAGCCAGTCATTCATTTTGCGTGAGAGATTTATTCTACCGGAGTACCTGGTTAGATTGGAATTGGGTGTAACACCTTCCACATCCGTATATCCCAGATTAAGAGCATATTTCGAAACTTCATCACCCCCTGTAAAACTTAATTGATGATCTTGAGAATATCCGGTCCGATAAATCTGATCCTGCCAGTCATTGTCTTCCCCTTCCGCCAAAATCGAGTCTATTTGAACTTCTGTCCAATCTGGTTCTTCTCCCGCAATTAATTGTCCCTCTCGTCGATAATTAAGCCAGTCCCTAGCGCCAAGCACGTCTATTTTCCTGTTAGTAGGGAACTCGGAAATATCCATTCTGAAATTGTATGAAATTTTACTTATTCCTTCTCGGCCACTCTTTGTGGTAATCAAAATCACCCCATTTGCCCCCCTGGAACCATAAATGGCAGTAGAAGAAGCATCTTTAAGCACTTCAATCGATTCGATATCGTTGGGATTGAGCAGGGCCAAGGGGTTTAAACCTTGCTGTTGATCACCAATACCAGCAGAACCAAACTGATTGTCGTTATCGAGTGGAAATCCATCAATAACAAAGAGCGGTTGAGTTGAACCGAGCGACCCCACTCCACGTATACTCATGGAAGCTTGTGCTCCCGGTGCACCACTATTTACAGAGAAATTAACACCTGCTACTGTTCCTTGCAACAATTGATCTACAGAAGTTACAGGCCTCTCCCTTAGTAGCTTATCCGTTCTTAGGGAAGATACCGCACCTGTAAGATCGCTTTTCCGAACAGATCCATATCCAACTACAACTATTTCTTCCAGTGCTTCTCCTGCTTCTAGTTTAATATTTATTACATCAGATGACCCAATCGCAATCACCTGAGTAACATAACCGACATAGGTAACTTCTAATTCCTTTGCATCTCCAGTTAACACCAATGTATAAGAACCATCTACTTCAGTAGTAGTACCTTGGTCTGTACCTACTGCAAGAATATTAGCACCGATTAATGGTTCTTTGGACTCACTATCTGTTACAACTCCCGTAATGGTTCGTTGAGATATAGCAAGGCTGCTTATACTCATACTTAATATGAGTAGAAAAAAACATTTAATAAAAAAGTCAAACTTATATTTCATACGCCAAACTATTGAATGAACAATTAAAAATGATGGAACAAACTTAGTTTCAGTGCCCTAAAAAGTGGTTTAAAAATAGATATTGAAGGTTGACTTTCAGCTCTTATAACTACAAAAGCAGCTATTTGTAGCTAAAAAAATGGCAATACAAAGGAATAGTAAAAATAAATTCTGATTCTTGCTTTTTAACATTAAAAAGGCTTACTTGGTAAGTAGTCGTCTCAATTCCAAAATTTAGCCTTGATTATTTTCATTTAAATTGGTTAGATTTGAATCTATAGACTAGTTTTTATTCAAAATAAAGTCAAGTGAATTTTCTAATTAAGGTTCAATGAGAATTCTAATTTTTATTCTTTTTGTTTTTTTGCCTACGACTATGTTCGCACAAAAGTTTGTGAATGTAGGAATTGAAGATGGTCTTAGCAGTCATCAGGCCTATGATGTAGTACAGGATAAAAATGGCTTTACCTGGGTCTCTACAAGAATCGGTTATGATCGGTTTGACGGTGAAGAAGTAGTTCATTACAAATACCCTGACCCAGCTAGTCCAGCTTTATCGCCAACTCACAGGATGAGTTTTCGTACAAACCCTGAAGGAAGCCTGTGGTCGTTTGATGTTCGAGGTATGGTTTATTCGTTTGTCGAAAGTCAAAACAAGTTTCAACATGTTTTCTCTCTTCAGGATTCCCTTCAAGAAAATATACGGTTATTGGATATGTTTATCGATGAGCATATATGGCTTTGTACCGATAGAGGTCTATTGAGCTATTCAAGTTCCAATAATAGGTTCAAGGAAATAAATGCGTTTAAAGATCAAATTGTATATTTCTTTTCGCCCACTTCAAAATGTAATTACATCGTAATTTGCTCTGGTGGTATAGTCGAGTACAACAATTGTACCGGTTCAACTCAAAATATTCATTCCTGGAATGAAAAAGAACTGAAGTATAATATAACATCCAGCTTATGGAATCCTTCTACGAATGAGTTATGGCTTGGGTCGAAACATGGAGATGTTCTAATATATAATCTTCCTACTAAACAATTAATCAATTTATCAAATCGTATCTCTGAACTACCAAGAGTTCCTATTAATGGAATAGTTCAGTCTGCGGATAATGCTATCTATCTAGGATCTGATGGAGGAGGCATCTTTAAGATTGATGACATTACAAAAAGGCTCCTTGCCAACTACAGGGAGGATGAGGATGTTCCCCACACGTTGATTGGAAACGGAATCCAGGATTTGTATCTGTCGAATGCTGGGGACCTATACTTTGCCAGTTTCACAGGTGGATTGAATATTTTGATTGATGAAGAGGATGGGTTTGAAATTATCAGTCATGAAGTAAACAATCAAAATTCTCTACGAAATAATGTAGTGAACAATATACTGGAGGATATTGATGGAGATATGTGGTATGCCACAAATAACGGAGTAAGCTGCCATCTAATTAAAAGTGGAAAATGGATCCATTTTCTGGATGGGCTAAGTAATGTTGGCAACGTTTTTCTATCGCTACATCAATTCAATGATAAGCAAATAATGGCCGGATCCTATGGGAAAGGATTATTTATCATTGACAAAAGAAAAGGTGTAATAAAACAGATTTTTCCGGGTAAAGATAATCTCAATCAAGCAAGCCGTTCAGATTGTATTGTAAATATTCTTAAAGATTCAAAAGGCCGGATATGGATGGGGGAGACTTTCAGTGATCTGGTTATTTATACCCCCGATTCAGCGTCTTATGATTATTTGCCAATTGTAGGCGTTAATTCCATTGAGGAAAAAGATGAGGAGACCGTTTTTGTTGGTTCTCCTAGTGGTGTTTGGGAAGTAGATATCAATACCTTGGAATATAAAAAGCTTCCATTGGTGAAGAGGGGCACTCAAAATATTTTTGTCAATAGCTTGAATTACAATCAAAAAAATCAAACTTTATGGATTGCAACTACAGGTAGAGGTTTGGTAAAGTGGAATGTTAATACAAAAGAAATGGAAGTGCTCAATGAAAGCAACGGATTTCCTTCAAACCATATCTATGCGGTGTTATTTCATGGTGATGATATTATTTGGGCAAGTTCCGAGAATGGATTAATTAGATATTACGTTAGTAACGGAACCATTGAGAACTTTTCTATCAAAGATGGCCTCTCTGATAAAGCCTTTTACAAAAATTCAAAATACAAATCTTCGTCAGGGAAGTTTTATTTTGGGTCCTATAAAGGCGTAACTTATTTTGATCCTGAAAAAATTGAATCCAAGGAAGAAAAAGCCCAGATTTATCTGGAAGAACTTTTCATTAATAATAAAAGAGTGTATGCCCATGAAAAAGAATCGCCTCTGAATGAGGCTTTAAATCAAGTTAAAGATCTTACCTTAAAGCACAGTCAACATTCATTTTCTATCGGTTTTACAGCAATCACATCTGTCAATTCGGGAAAAATAAAGTATTCATGGAAGTTGGAAGGACAAGATGAAGACTGGACCATCCCTTCTTATAACAAGAGGGCCAATTACACCAATGTTCCAGAAGGAGATTTCAAATTTCAGTTAAGAGCCATCTCTTCGAGATCAGCTCAGATTATAGATGAACGGTTGATAAATATCAAAGTTAAACCCGCAATTTGGAATACTTTATTTGCTAAGTTTTTGATGGCTCTTTTGATGATATTTATTATTGCGATGATCCTGCGGCATATTCGGGTTTCAAACTCAAAAAAATTATCTGATGAAAAAATCCAATTTTTTATAAATACTGCCCATGATGTTAAAACTCCCCTTACATTAGCCAGTGCACCACTTGGTGATCTCCAAAAAAGCAGAAATCTGAATGAGCACGATCAATATTTGGTAAACTTATCCAAATCGCATGTTGAGCGTTTATCGAAAGCAGTAAACCAATTACTGGATTTTCAAAAATCAGATATGGGAAAAAGTCAGTTGGTTTTGACAAAAGTAGATATTATTCAACTACTTGAAGATCGATATGCTTATTTCAATCAGCTTGCTGAATTAAAAAACATTACGCTTGAATATACTCCAAAATTAAAAGTATTAGAAGAATGGATAGACCTTTCAAAGATCGAAAAAGTGTTGAACAACCTACTTTCCAATGCGCTGAAATATACAAATGAGGGAGGGAAGGTATCTATAAATTTAAATGTTAGGAAATCAAGTTGGGAAATCGCGGTAGAGGATGACGGCATAGGAATTCCCAAAAAGGCACAAAACGAATTGTTTAAAAGGTATTACAGAGGAGAAAATGCAATAAATTCTAAGATTGCGGGCACTGGGATCGGTCTATTATTAGTAAAAAAATATGTGCAATTACATAAAGGAAAGCTAACTTTTGAAAGTGTAGAAAATAAAGGAAGTAAATTTATTGTTTCTTTTAAAAGAGGTCGAAAACACTACGGGCCAGAAGCATCTTTTATAAACAGTTCTATTAGAAGCGAAATAACTAATGGAATCCAAGTTAAAAGTCAGCCTAAGCCTGTTAGGCATAAAGATACCAGAAACAAAGTAAACTTGCTGGTAGTAGAGGATAATGATAAATTAAGAGAATACCTCGATAATGCCTTAAGCACTGAGTATTGTGTTTATACTGCCCCAAACGGGAAAATAGCCCTTGAGATAGCCCGAAAATACAACCCTGAAATTATTGTTTCCGATATTGGAATGCCTGAGTTGGATGGTATCGAGCTGACCAACCTTTTAAAAAATGAATTTGAAACTTCGCATATACCTATTATCCTTTTAACAGCCTATAACGAAAAAAAGGATATCATAAAAGGTCTTAAATCCGGGGCTGATGATTATATTTCTAAACCTTTTGATACTTCCATTTTATTAGCAAGGATAGAGAATATCATTCTTAATCGACAGAAGATAAAAGAACGCTTTATATCCTCTTCTTATGACTCCCGCTCTGATGGGCATCTTGTTTCTCAAAGGGATCAGGAATTTATTGAAAGAGCTATTGCACTTGTTGAAAAACACATTTCTGAAGATACCCTATCAAAAGATTTTTTTGCAAAAAAGATGTTGGTTAGCCCTTCCTTGTTATATAAAAAGTTAAAGGCACTAACCGGACAATCTCCAAGTGAATTTGTAAAGGTGATCAAGCTAAAGAAAGCCCTAAGCTTGTTAAAAGAAGGAGAGCATTCAATCCAAGAAGTGGCTAATCTCACTGGTTTTTCAGATGCTAAGTACTTTAGCACATCATTCAAAAAGTTTTACGGAAAACCTCCTAGTACATTTATTAAACGAAACCAGGCTCCTATGTCTAAATAATTTGCTTATTAGGAA